>NZ_JAMFKZ010000002.1:0-247078 GCF_023488045.1 Acinetobacter sp. ANC5681 | reverse complement strand
TTGTTGGCTATAGCTTAAATGAGCGCATGACAGCCAAGCTTGTTTGTGATGCATTGAATATGGCTATTCGCAATCAGAAACCTGCTAAAGATCTCATTGTACATTCAGACAGAGGCAGCCAATATTGCAGTAATGAATATCGAAACTTACTTGAGAAATTTGATTTTCAGGGTTCAATGAGCAAAAAAGGCGACTGCTTTGATAATGCACCGATAGAGAGTTTCTGGGGCATACTCAAAAATGAACTAGTCCATCATCGCAACTACAAAACAAGGGAAGAAGCCAAAGCGGATATTACAAAATATATAGAGTTATTTTATAATCAGCGAAGAATTCAAAAAGGCTTGGATTTTAAGACACCAAATCAAATGGCAGAAGACTTTTATCGGTTAGCTGCCTAGAATCTCCCAAGTGAAAGTCTCCTGCTAATTCAGCACACATCACTTTATTTTTTACTACTGCAGCATTATTTTTATCCCCTATACTCCAAGCACCACCATGTACCATAACGATGATTGGTGCTAGATTATTATCGGTGTGTGGTTTAGATGGGAAATAGATATCCATCATTTGTTGGGAATCATGACCATAAGCAATATTTTTAAGTGATTCTACTTTTGCTAATGTTTGGAACTTGAAAAAATTTGCCTGAGTTGCTGAATTCAAACTCATCAAGATCAACATGGATAGCATAAATCTTGTCATTTTTTCGCCCTTGTTAAATTATATTTTTACATTGAGCCACACATTTTGTTTTCATGCTGGTTAGATTGGAACTTTGACTTCATTTCCAATAACATAATTCAATCAACAGTGTAGTATTGTATTGATCAAAGATTCTTCCATTTAGTTTATTTTATTACAAAAAGAAAAGAATGCACCTAGAGCAATTACATAATCTGATTATTTTCTAACAAAAATCAGATTATGCTTAGACTATAAAGTTGAGGATTTTTGGACATGAAAAAAACAATTGGTTTAATTTCAACATTAGTATTATCTACTTTGATGTTTACAGGCTGCCAAAACATGAGCGCATCTGATCAGCGTATTGGTGCAGCAGCATTGGGTGGTGCAGTTGGTGGTGGTGTTGGTAATCATGTAGGTGGCGGCTTAGGAGCGGGTGTAGGTGCAGCAGCAGGTGCTGGTGTAGGTGCAAATGCCAAGGGTGGTAGTAGTAATTCAACCACAAGTAGTGCAATTGGCGCAGGGATTGGTTCTGTGATTGGTAAGTCTATTTTTGGTGGTGATACTGGTGCAGCGATTGGTGGTGCAATCGGTGGTGGCGCAGGTGCTGCAATCCAAGAGAAGAAAAGATAATTTCTCAGATTCAAAAATGCCTGCAAAACCTTGCAGGCATTTTTATATGCGTAAAATTAAGCACTGGCTTTGGGCTTTTTCAGACGGATATACAGAACCTTTTCAACTTCTGCAATTCGTGTTCCTGCATCATCCACAATATTCAATGTATAGTTTCGAAACACAGGTTCATGATTTTCAGCCAGTTGCTTAATTTCCGCAATTTCAGTGGCACTGAGCTGTATATCCGCATAGACGGTGCTGCGACCAGGTGACAGGAAATTAATAGAAGCACTTTTGTCCCAAACAATATATTTATGTCCTAAATGATGTATGAGAATCAGCATATAAAAGGGATCAACCATCGAATATAAATTGCCCCCAAAATGTGTTCCGACGATATTACGATTTTTTCTAGTCAGCGGCATTTTGACACGAATGAAGTAACGATCAAGATCAAATGTTTCGATTGCAATGCCTGTCCCACGATAAGGGGAATAATGATTGAGCATAAATTTAGAAATCGCTGGAATGGTTCGAATTTTTTTGAAAAAGTCTTTCATGGTCAATTTTTTTTCTTGCAACGCTATTCATACTCCATAAGTATCATTTTTAGTGCATCGCTGGCAATGGCTGTTTTATAACCAAGCTGATAGAAAACAAAATGGGAAAGAATTATGCAAGCACAAGTAAAAACAGTAACCACTTCTGACCAACAAAGCCTCTGTGTCAAAACATGGGGTGATGAAAAGAAAACACCATTGGTGTTAGTACATGGTTATCCCGATAATCAAGAAGTATGGGAACCGATTATTGAGCAATTGGTTGATGACTATTATGTCGTTACTTACGATGTTCGTGGTGCGGGTTTGTCATCAATTCCAAAGCGTATTAAAGACTACCGATTACCGCGTTTATCTTTGGATTTACAAGAAGTGGTTGATCAAGTGTTACCCAACCGCAATTTCCATATCGCAGCGCATGACTGGGGTTCTTTACAGTCTTGGGAATCAGTAACTGAACCTAAGTTAAAAGGCCGTTTACTATCTTATACAACAATCTCAGGCCCTTGCTTGGATCATGCTTCTTTATATTTGCGTGAAAAGTTTAAATCTGCACCAAGTAATGTACTGAAAATGCTGACTAAATCTTGGTATATTGGTGCTTTCCATTTGCCATTGGTTGCTCCAACCGTATGGACTTTCTTTAGTCCAGAAAAGTGGGGTAAGATTTTAAGTGGTTTAGAGAAAAAACAAAACTTGCCATTAAATGCAAATATTGTGTCAGATGGTAAATACGGTATTAATTTGTATCGTGCTAACTTTATTCCTTCACTGGCTCAACCACGCCAACGCTATGCTCAATGTCCTGTACAGGCGATTGTATTAAAACGCGATGCATTTGTTAGCCCTGAGTACATTACCGAATCAATGCCAAAATGGGTTGAAAACTTTGAATATGTTGAACTTGATGCCAATCACTGGGCGGTTCTAAGTCAGCCAACTAAAATTGCTGAACTAATCCGTCATTTTGTAAAACGCCAGACTGTTTAAGGCTTTAGCGGATTAATCAAAATAAAAATCACTTAAAACAGATTGCAATTTGGCGACATTTTCAGCTTCTATACAATGAATCTGCTAGAATGTCGCCTTTCTTTTTGCTCCTAAATTTTGTCCATGAATGCTGTCGTAATTGCGATTGCCGTGATGTTTATTTTGTCACTGGCACGCGTTTCTGTTGTTCTCACTTTGGTCATATCAGCCATTATTGGTGGTTTGGTTGCTGGACTGAGCCTTTCTCAAACTGTAGAAGCTTTTAATGCAGGACTGGGAGATGGTGCTGAAGTCGCTTTGGCTTATGCTGTTCTAGGTGCTTTTGCCTTAGCATTATCTAAATCTGGTTTACCAGATTTACTTGCACATAAACTGATTGATTTATTAGGAATGGAAGCCAGTAAAAATCAAGAGAAAAAAGTGAAATATCTTTTATTAACGATTTTACTCATCGCTGCAATTTTCTCTCAAAATCTAATCCCAGTTCATATTGCTTTTATTCCTGTATTGGTTCCGCCATTGTTAAAAGTGATGAATCACCTCAAGCTTGATCGACGTGCGGCAGCATGTGTACTGACGTTGGGTTTAGTTGGAACATATATCTTCTTACCTGTGGGCTTTGGTGCCATTTTCCTTGAACAAATTTTGATGGGGAATATCAATAAAATTGGGGCTGCATATGGTTTGCATGTAGAACGTAGCATGATGCCTATTGGCATGGCGATACCTGTTTTGGGTATGGTTTTAGGTACTTTAGTCGCTGTGTTTATTAGTTATCGTAAGCCCCGTGAATATGTTGATCGATCAATTTCACCCGTTACAAGCATTGATTTGGATAAACCACTACGAGCAACAACACAAGCTGAATATGACCTCAAGGCGGATGCTGAAGAGTTGAAGCATGAAGCTGAAAATGTACCTTATATTTCCAAAAAAACCATGCTTATGGCGTTACTTGCAATCGGTTTAACCTTAGTTGCGCAGTTGTATTCAGGTTCGATGATTTTAGGTGGCCTTGTTGGTTTTGCTGTGTTATCCGCTTCTGGCATCTTTAAATGGCAAGAAGCTGATGATGTGTTTGTGCAAGGGATGCGAATGATGGCCTTAGTTGGTTTTATCATGATTTCCGCGGCAGGTTTTGCTTCAGTCATGACGCATACAGGCGACATTGCTCATCTAGTGAATGGCGTTGTACATATCATTGGTGATAATCATGCTTTAGCTGCGTTCTTGATGCTATTTATTGGCTTGTTTGTCACGATCGGTATTGGTTCATCTTTCTCAAGTGTGCCTGTGCTGGCGGTGATTTATGTGCCACTCTGCGTACAATTTGGATTCTCACCTTTGGCGACAATTGCATTGATTGGTACTGCTGCTGCATTAGGTGATGCAGGTTCGCCTGCCTCAGATTCAACATTAGGACCTACAGCAGGACTAGGTGTAGATGGTCAACATGATCATATTTGGGATACTGTAGTGCCAACATTTATACATTTTAATATCCCGCTACTTATTTTTGGCTGGATCGCAGCAATGGTTTTATAATGAATAGAGAATGGTTCCATAAGGAACCATTTTTTATATTAAGAAATAATAAAATATCATTTATATTAAATATAATAATTATGCTTATTAAATAATAACTATATTTATTTTAAACCACCTTGATATGAATAGTTGCTATTTATTTATCATGGAAGAAATAAAGTGAAATTTTTTGTCTTTTTATTCCTGTTTATTATATTAAGTTCTCATTCTATTTTGTAATAAAACTAAATTTATTTAGTGTATACTTTAAAAGATTTATTTTAAATATATCTTTGAGCTAGTTAATTCTGATAAAAACACTTGGTTTTCAATTGGTTAATCATAGTAAATTAGTTTGATTTATAAATAATTACATATCTTTACGAATTTATATTGTTGTTAATCAGATATTTGTAAAAATAATTAAATTGGTCGGAATTAATATGTATTGCATAAAATAAAAAGACATGATTATTATTAAATACAGGTTGAAATTTTGATTAAAGAGGTTTTTTTAAATGCTAAAAAAATTATTAGTTATTACATTATTGGGGTTGTCTTCAACTGCGTTTGCAGGTGGTTTTCAGGTTAAGGTCGGTGGTAGTGTTATTGCACCAACTGCAGATACAACATTAGCTCCAGGTGTTGTAGTTAAAGGTGATCATGAATTCGCATTTACACCTTCAGTAGAATATTTCTTTGGTGATACGCCTTTTTCAGCTGAGGTTTTGCTTGCTAACCCAATTAATCACGATGTTCTATTAAATGGTGAGAAAGTTGCAAGTGTTCGTCAATTACCACCGACAATCACAGCAAAATATAACTTTAAGAATTCAACTCGATTTACTCCATATATTGGTGTTGGTGGTACAGCCTTCATTGCATGGCACGAAAAGGGCTTAGTTGATGACGTGAAAAATACTTATGGTTTTGCTGGTCAGTTAGGTTTTAATTTCCAACCTGCTGACGCTAAAAACTGGGGTGTATATATGGATGTTCGATATGCAGATCTTAGCCCTGAAGTGAAGTTGGTTAATGGTACGAAGTTTGATTTAGACCTAAATCCAATGGTCTATACTTTGGGCTATAGCTATAAGTTCTAAGACGATTTAGATTTAAAGAAACCTCACAAATCGTGAGGTTTTTTATTTTACAATCGTAATATAAAACAGATACAAGCCTAAAAAGAGCGTGCGGTAAGCTAAGAACTAGTTTTTAATAAGTTGTGATCGGTGATGAAAAAATTATTAAGCTCAGCATTATTTCTTATGTCATTACTCATTTTATCTCAAACCCATGCCGCCAGTTTCTCATGCAAAGCTGCAAAATTGAAATCGGAACAACAGATTTGTAATGATCGTGGTTTAAATGATGCGGATGTAAAACTGGCAACAACTTACCAGATTATTTTGCACGCACTACCTATGGGAGGACGTGATGCAGAAAAAGATAAGCAATTCGAATGGTTGAAACAGCGTAATTCATGTGCAGCAAATACCTCTTGTCTTCGTCGTGCATATGCACAAAGACAACAGCAATTGGATCAACTTCTACAAACACGTATATTGAGTCAAGGACCATTCTAATTGTTCTTTTGAGCATTTTTTAACTGAAAAAATAAAACACAAGGATTGAAATATTCAAGATATGCACCATTCATAAATCATTCCAAATATATAAGCCTCAAGATAAGGAGTGATTTATGAGTGAACAAGTCGCACAAAATTATAGTTTCCAAGCTGAAGTTGCTCAGTTATTACATTTGGTAACGCATTCGCTGTATTCCAACCCAGAAATTTTCTTACGTGAACTAATTTCAAATGCCTCGGATGCCTGTGATAAGCTGCGTTTTGAGGGCATCAACCATCCTGAATATTATGAAAATGATGCCAACTTGCATGTTCGTGTGAGCTTGGATAAAGAGAATAAAACTTTAACTATTTCCGATAATGGTATTGGTCTGAGTCAACAAGAGGCGATAGAGAATCTTGGTACGATTGCAAAATCGGGCACTAAAGATTTTATGTCAAAGTTAAGTGGTGATCAGAAAGCCGATGCACAGTTAATTGGTCAGTTTGGTGTTGGTTTTTATTCTGGATTTATTGTAGCCGATAAAATCACGGTGGAGTCGCGCCGTGCAGGTCTGGATGCTGCCGAAGGTGTGCGCTGGATCAGTGGCGGTACAGGTGAGTTCGAAGTTCAACAAATTGATAAGGCGAGCCGTGGTACAGACATCATTCTGCATTTACGTGATGATGCGCTGGAATATCTTGAGTCGTGGAAAGTTAAACAGATCATCAATAAGTATTCAGATCACATCAGCTTGCCAATCGAAATGCAAAAAGAAGTGTGGCAAGAAGAGGAAGTCGCTGAAGGTGAAGAGCCTAAAGGCGGTCAGATGGTGAAGACGGATGAATGGGAAGCGATTAACTCAGCGAGTGCGTTATGGACACGCAGTAAGAGCGAAATCACTGATGAACAATACATCGAGTTTTATAAAAATCTCAGCCATGACTTTTCAGAACCTCTAGCATGGGCACATAACCGTGTCGAGGGTAGTACCGAATATACCCAGTTGCTGTATATCCCAAGTCAGGCCAAACAAGATTTATTTACTCGTGAAGCAAAAGCAGGCATCAAGCTGTACGTAAAACGCGTATTTATCTTGGATGAAGCAGACAACCTCATTCCAAACTATTTACGTTTTGTACAAGGCGTGGTCGATAGTGCTGATTTACCATTAAATGTCAGCCGTGAATTACTTCAAGAAAGCCGTGATGTGAAAACCATTCGTGAAGGCAATGCGCGTCGTGTCTTGACGTTATTGGATGGTTTAGCAAAGTCGGAAGATGAAAAAGACCAAGAGAAATTTAAAGCTTTCTACACTGAGTTTGGTTCGGTATTAAAAGAAGGTTTAGGTGAAGACACGGGTAATCGTGAACGTATCTTAAAATTATTACGTTATGCGACTTCAAATCATGATGAGATCAGTACTTCTTTTGCTGATTATAAGTCACGCATGAAAGAAGGGCAGAAAGCGATTTATTACGTGACTGCGGATAATTTAACGGCTGCGAAAAACTCACCACAACTTGAAGTATTCAAGAAGAAAGGCATTGAAGTTTTACTCATGGCAGATCGTGTTGATGAGTGGGCAATGAATTTTGTCTTTGAGTTTGATGGTACGCCATTACAGAACGTGTCTAAAGGTGCAGTTGATCTTGGTGATCTACAGGATGCGGATGAGAAAAAGGCGCTTGAGCAAGCGGCTGAACAATTTAAACCTGTGGTGGAGCGTTTAAGCAGCTCATTGAAAGACAAAACCAAAGAAGTGCGAGTAACGACACGTTTGGTGGATTCACCAGCATGTTTGGTCACCAGTGAGGGTGAGCTTTCTCCGCAATTGATTCGCATGTTGAAACAGGCAGGTCAGGCTGTTCCTGAAAGCAAGCCAACGCTGGAAATTAACCCTGAACATCCATTGGTAAGAAAACTAGAAAACTCAGCACAGTTTGATGATCTCGCGAATGTGATCTTCGATCAGGCGGTAATTGCTGAAGGTGGCTTACCAGAAGATCCTGCGGCTTATGTCAAACGTATCAACAGCTTGTTATTACAATAAGTGATTTGACCTAAAAACCTCTGCTTCGGCAGAGGTTTTGTATATCTATGGATAACATTTAAGTTACCCACAGTTGTGTTGATATTTTCATCAGAACAACGTTTCAATACGAACGAAAGTACTCACATAATGATTTCGATCCTCGCGATGATCATTGAAATAGTTCAGATCACCTTGTACATAGAACCACTCACGCCATAAAGGTTGTCTCCAAGAAACAAAAGGGCCCCAACTGTTTAGACGTAAGTCATTATTGTTGTAATAGCCACCTGTATAGAGACCGTAATTAAAATTGTTATGCGCAAAGAATTGGTGTTGGCGGAAAATGCGATTGTCCCATAACAAATCATCATCTTGCTTGTCAGCGTAAGTTAAACTGAATTGATTTGAAAGAAAAGGTTGGTTGGGGCGAGCATGTATCAATTCTAAATTTGTACGTAAATAGTTCTCACTTTGACTACCATATCGATAGATTTGTTCAGCATTAAAGTGGAAATCATTGTGCAAATCCCAATGCTTCTCAGCTCTTAGACGTAAGTAAACATCATCACCAGAACGAATACCAATATCTGCATCTGTATCAAATGGTAGCTTTTTGGAGAAATGAGACCAACGTAATGCAATAGAGCCATTACTATCTCGTGTCTGTTTGGAATCAAACTTCTTATCGGGATCTTGATTCGGTTGTGTATTGGTATTGGCAATATTGTTTTTAAATTCGTCATCTAGAGAATCATCACCAAAAACTAAGCTAAGTTTTTTTTCTAAAGTTGGAAGTTTGATTTTTCCTCGAATACGAGGTTTAACCTCATAGTTATCATATTCATTCCAATAATTGTCCAACATAAAACGAATCGTTGCTGAAGCTGGTTTTTCAGGGTCGACATCACCAAACCAGTCATCAATCTTAACCGAGGTTCGATCAGCCCAGTTGCGAATATCACGCTGTTTACGATCAACCCAAGTTTTATTCTCAGTTTCAGTGGTTGGAGGAACAATAGATTGATCAGATTGTTCAGGAAGAACGGCGGGGCTCGCATCTACCCATTTAGGAATATAGTCTAAGAAATTTTCTTGATTTGATATTTCCGCTTTGGGAATATTATTCTCAGTTTGTTCAACCGATTTAGTTGCAGCATTGACAGTTGTTGATAAACCGAATGGAAGTGCAATGAGCGTATATAAAATATATGATGGTACTGTTTGATTTAAAGTCGTCATAGTTAAAACTTATATATTGTTCTTCATTTAACTTTTGATTATTCAAGCAATAAAATCAAGCTAAAGACACAAAAAACAGCAATTTAACAATGCTTTTGAAAATTTGAATGAGTATTTATGAAAATCCACCATGAAACTTGCAATAAGCAATCACAAGTTTGATGGTGGATTAGATATATCTTAAAAATGGATATTTAGGTCGCTGAAACATCCGCATTTTCGAGTGCTTGATAGAGATCATGAACTGAAATTGGTTGAGGTAGGCGGCTAATCACTTGACGTATTAATTGCCATGTATAGCCGTCTGCACGATCTAACAATAGATACGGATAAGCTTGATCTTCGCTCGATAATTTTACGCGTTCTGCGCCGTGTAGCACTCTGATTTTTTGACGCTCTTTGAGTAGGATGACTGGCGTCAAAAAAGTCGCTGTTGTTTCTTCAAAAGGAATAAACTTTTGCGTGTTAATAAAGGCAGCAGGAATATAAGGGTAAGATCGCTCACTACGCTGCCAAACTTGATTACCATTCATGATACATTCATTAAATAGTGTTTCATGTTGGTGGTAATGTTGTTTAAAAATAACCCAGTCTGTTTGATGAATCGAGCTTGTTTGAGTATGACGTTGGTCTGTATAAGCTTGTAAGATTGTTGTAGCATATTCGACACTATGAGTACCAATAAGGACGACATAATGTGAAAACTGTCCTTGAGCATAAAGCTGTTCAGCAACAAAGATTTGAGCTGTTTCCCAAACAGGTTGAACGTCATTCTCAGCTTTTAAATATAACCAATCAATTTTAATATTTTGATTAATCTCATCGTGTAGCTCTACACGATATAAAGATGGAAATGTTTTAGGATCGATACGCTCTAAGCGACATACGAGTCCATCTAAATTAAAATCTTTTAGTGCAACAGGTTTCGCTTTATTTAGATTTGCAACAGGACGCACATTTTGTCTAAAACTTGGTTTAGGCTTTGCGACCGTTGGAATACTTGGTGTTGGAGTATTGGGTACAGATTGAATTCTTTCCTGAATAATTGCTTCGAGTTGTGCTTCAAAATTCGCAGTTTCTTCTCTCATAGCAGATAATCTGTCCTTGTGAATTGTTTGATTTGAATCTAATGATAAATTTGTTGAAGTTTGATGAATTGGCTCTAAAACAGGAATAAGACTTTTGAGTTTATCATCTGTTTTTATATAATCACTTGTACTCGTTTGAATCCATTCAAGTGCTTGTCGAGTAGATGTAAACCAAGGGCTCTTTATAAAAGACAATGCAGGACGAATAACCCAAATTTGCCAATGCTGTGACTGACGTAAAGCTGCCCATCCCATGTCGCCTGATGCAAATAAAGCATGTTCAACACGCCCCATAAATTTAAATGTTCCGCGATAAGTGAGTGCATACCCAAAGCTTTCTAATTCTTCAGCCGAAAATTCTTCTTGTTGAATAAATTCTTTAAATGGAGTGAGTTGTTCTTGAAACAATGGATCGTCACAAGAAGCACAAATATCCTTAATACGTTGCTTTGATTTTGCAATCTCAAAAAGTGAGTTTTTATCGTTGTTTAGCCCAACAATCAGATGTTTGAGCTCATCAACCAATAATGCTTTCTCTAATACGTCCATTGATAGTTTCCTTAGAGATAGGCTTGAGCCTGTTTTAAATAATGAATAAGTACAATATTCACAGCATCATCTAACAGTTTGTATTCAGGTGTATTCGTCAAATTATGCTGTCTAGCCAAGGCTACAAGTTGCTCAATGCATATTTGTTCGGGTTGAATCTGACCATTTATTAGGGCTTGTAACTCTTGAATTTTCATAACAAAAGAATGTCACTTTATGACGATTATAGAAGAAAAATATGCAAAATCTATAGACTGCAAGTTAGTAAAAAATCTCATTTAGGTATTCCAAATAGAGATTTTGATCATGTTTTGGCTTTCAAAGTATCAACATTTTAAAACAATAAATCGGATAAATAGATCGCGCTGGGGAAGTATATCTATAAATCTATCTCTGTAGTGTGA
The DNA here is from genome assembly GCF_023488045.1 of Acinetobacter sp. ANC5681. NCBI lineage: Bacteria > Pseudomonadati > Pseudomonadota > Gammaproteobacteria > Moraxellales > Moraxellaceae > Acinetobacter > Acinetobacter sp. ANC5681. The sequence goes on along the minus strand of NZ_JAMFKZ010000002.1, from coordinate 235,815 downwards.
TTTTAATCACATTTTTTTTAGTCAAAAGTTGATCAATAAAATACTTAGTTTGTTACAGAATTTACCACTAGAGATGAACGGTATGCTTTTTAAGATAATAGGTGACGTAACTATCACATCTAGCTTGAATAGTTTGCTGCACACAAGCTTCAGACAGTTGCTGAAGCTTGTATTTTAGCTAGCTTGTTAGGGCTTAATTTCGCATTGATCATCGCTACATTGAGCTGCATCTGTTTGCTGAATTTCTTCTGTAGAAGTGGATTGAGCTTGTTGTAATGCTTGTAAGAAAATCTCACGTGGTTGTGCGCCTGAAAGTGCTAGTTTTTGATCAAAAACAAAAAAGGGTACACCCGTTACATTTAATTGCTCATGTGCAATTTTTTCATCATGGCGAACAAAATCTGCCAGTTCATCTGAATTCAATACATACTCGACTTCAGCATGATCCAAACCAATCCGTGAAGCGATTTCTTCAACCACTTCACGTTCACCGATTGCAAGACCTTCAGTCATATAAGCATGAAAAAAAGCTTCTTTTGCTTCGTTACCCAAACCTTTGCTTTGAGCCAAATGGATAATACGATGTGCATTAAAGCTGTTGCCTGAATTGGCTTTTTGCCATTGAAAATCAATGCCTTCAGTCGCTGCCATAGCCGCAACATTACGTTCCATTTCTTCCATGTCAGCAAAGCTACGCCCATATTTCTTTGCTAAGCGTTCCGTATTCGAAGTCTCATGTTTGGCAGGTGCATCTGGATCGAGTTCAAAGCTATGCCAATGAATATCAAGCTCAATTCCTGCTTGTTCAGCAACATGTTCAAGACGCTTTTTCCCAATATAACAAAAAGGGCAAACGACATCTGACCAAATATCTACGCGCATAGCATATCTCTACAATTTCAGTTGATTTGATAATAGGGGCGAAAGTACGAAATTTAAAGCGATGAAAATGTAATGCTCCGTTACGAAAAATGAAATAAAAATCAATTAACAGTCTGTGTTTGACTGATTAAACTTAAAGTCAAAACATAAAAAATATAAATATACTTGGAGGCTGTATGCGCCGTTTTTTATTATTTTTAACTGTCGTCGTGATTTGTTTGGGCACATTCTTTTTCTATCAATATCGCGTAAAGCAAAATGCAGCCAATACAGAACAAATGTTTGAAATTGTTATGGCTGAAAAAATGCGTGGGCTCTATGATCAAGCGCAGGATTGGAGCAAGCCTATACAACTCAACGTACATGATGATCGTTTATCTGGTGATTATAAGTTGATGTCCGAGTTTCTACTTAGTTATTGGATGCAAAATGTTGAGGCAAGAAACGCTTATTTAAGGCAACTCAAAGCAGCAAATTGGGATACTTTTTTAGATGTCGAACGTTTAGATCAAGACCGTCAAAAAGGTTATTTTGAGACTGAAAAAATGCTTCATGATGTGCGAAAAATCTCGACTGAATATGGAATAAAGAGACAGAAAATACAGGCAGATTCACTTGAACAAGCAAAAAATCTCGCCATTCATCATGAAATGAGAAAATCTTTACAAGAAAAACTGCAAAATAACCTGAAAACAGACAAGGCGCATGACATTTTTCCGATTGAACAACAAGTGATTGAGAAAGCACAAGCGATGTTTGATATGTTAAAAACTGACCCTTGGCAAAGAGAAGATAACAAGATTCTTTTTAAGGAAACAGCGCAAGTCAAAAAGTTTAATGCACTTTATCAAGATGTGCTCAGATTAAATCAGAAGATGGATAAAATTAAGCAAAACAATGTTGCAGTATTAGATGAAGAATTATGATTTTGTGATGCAATGATGCCTTGTATACATCATTGCATGATTGAGTTCGAGTTTAAGCTTAATCAAAGATCTTTTCTGTTGCTTGGAAAGGTAGACTCACCACATCAATCGCCACGGCAAAAGGGAGCAATACCAGTTTTTCCAAAGGATTCATACCTGATTTTGATTTATAACTTTCTTCTTTATTGGTATAGATAGAGATTTGGTAAGGCTTACTTAATGCTTTGAGTGAGCTTAGATTATTTGCAGTAGGATAAACAACACCAGCGAGTTTGATATCGAAACAGAAGCGTTGAGCTTGCATACGTTCATCACTTGAAGAAGAACATTCTCTCGCACCATTCTCAATGAAAAACTCTAAATCTTTTTTGCTCAAGTCTTCTTTTAGTTTTATATATGAAAGGGGGAGTGTGCCTGAAAAATTGCCATCATTTTTTTCAGAATAAAAGCTTAGCTCACGTGTAATTTGAATATTTTTTGGGTCGAGTTTTGTGATTAAGCTCACAAATTGAGATGCACCTTGGGTGAGGATATAGCTATTCTTTTGCCCTGCGATTACGAGACTATCTTTAGGTAAATTTGCAGATTGTTGAGCAGGTCTTCCAAATGCAATGACACTATCTTCAACCAAAGTAACCTTGGTTGTGCGAATATAAGCTTTACTGTCTTTGGTAATAAGGGTTTTGGTTGCACAACCTGCTAAACATAATCCTGTAATCGATATTGCTGTAGTCATTTTAATTAGAGTTGAAATCATCCATTTCTCCTAATCGCTTTTTAAAGTATATAAAATAATCAATATTTATAAATTCACTCGAGCACAGTAATCAAAAAAACGAGCTTATGCGAGATTTTTTCCTCTTTTATCTATTCATTTTACAAAGATCAGACACATTGTTTGATTCGCTCATTTTATCTTACGTTCAAAAAAGTAATCCTATTTACCGTTTATCAGAGTGATACAGAATCCAATATCACTTTATTGTAGGCTTAATTTATAGCTATTTTTATTCAATGTTTATGGTGAATGATTTTTGGAGCAAGTGATGAACTTTCTAAAACGATCAGCGCTGATGATGGCATTTACTTTGGTTGGATTTTCAGCAGTACATGCCGAAGAGGTTGAAACTTTACCAACCATTCGTATTATGGCTGAATCTGAATTACGTGAAGAAGTCGTAGGACCCACTCCATTTCAAGAAGATAAAAAAGTACGTCAAGCACTTCAGCATCGTATTTATAAAACTCATACTGATATGCAGAATGCAGAAATTCCTGAGAATATCAGTGCAGTTGAATTTGAACCAAAGGTGCAGTCAGGCTTATCTCAAGTTTCACCTGGGTTACAAGAGTATATTCTAGCGGTGACCTCAGGTTTTCAATCATCTGATCCAACTAATGGTGTATTTAAAATATTAGAGCCACTTAATATAAATCGAAACAATATTGATGGCATTCGTGATGGTTCGATTAAAGTCAATTTGAATGATATTTTGCTATTACAGCAGCAAATTCAAAATGGTTTAAAAGATTTTAGACAACCATAGCTTATATCATTGATTAAGATAAAAATCCCCGCATATAGCGGGGATTTTTATCTCAGTGTCGATTAAACACGTTCGATAATTGTCGCGATACCTTGACCAAGACCGATACACATCGTTGCAAGACCAATTTGTGTATCTTGTTGTTCCATCACGTTCAACAATGTAGTTGTGATACGAGCACCAGAACAGCCCAATGGGTGACCCAATGCAATCGCGCCACCATTCAAGTTGATGATGTCTTGTTTGTCATAAACGCCTAAGCCTTTCATGACTGATAAGCCTTGAGCAGCAAATGCTTCGTTTAATTCGATCGTTTGGATATCTGCCATCGTTAAACCAGCACGTTTAAGCGCTTTTTGAGTTGCTGGAACTGGACCGTAACCCATGATCGCAGCATCACAACCTGCAATCGCCATAGAGCGAATCACAGCACGAGGTTTTAAACCTAAAGATGCAGCACGTTCAGCTGACATCAACAACATTGCAGATGCACCGTCAGAAAGAGCAGAAGAAGTTGCTGCTGTTACTGAACCACCTTTAGGATCGAAAACAGGTTTCAATGCTTTGAATGCTTCAAGGTTTGCATCAGCACGAATGACTTCATCGATGTCGCAAAGGATTTTGAAGCCATTAGCATCATGACCTTCAACACCCACGATTTCGTTTTTGAAACGACCTTCTTGTGTTGCAGCCCAAGCACGACGGTGAGATTCAACACCGAAAGCATCTTGTTCTTCACGAGAGATACCGTTCATACGACCTAACATTTCAGCAGTTAAGCCCATCATGTTCGATGCTTTTGCATAGTGTTTAGATGCTTCAGGGTTAAGGTCGATGCCGTGCATCATACCTACGTGACCCATATGCTCTACACCACCGATGATGAATACATCACCTTGATTCGTTGCAATCTGTGCAGCAGCTGTGTGGATTGCTTGCATTGAAGAACCACAAAGACGGTTTACTGTTTGACCGCCAGCAGTTTTTGGAATGTCAGCCAATAAACCAATATTACGAGCAATGTTCATACCTTGCTCTAAAGTTTGGTTTACACAGCCCCAAATGATGTCTTCAACTTCATTGGTATCAAACTGGTTACGAGCAACAAGTGCACGTACTAATTCAGCAGATAAACTGTCGGCACGAACATTGCGGAACATACCGTTACGTGATTTGCCCATGGCAGAACGAACGCCATCAACAATCACAACGTCACGTGGATTTAAAGTAGCCATTCACGTCGCTCCTTAACCGTAGAATTTTGTGTTGTTAGCAGCCATGTCACGCAACATTTGTGGCGCTTCATAAGCTTTACCTAAGTGTGCATATTTGTCGCAAAGCGCAACGTATTCAGCAACACCTGTTTGGTCGATGTAACGGCATGGACCACCACGGAATGGAGGGAAACCTACACCCATGATCATCGCCATATCTGCTTCAGAAGCAGTTGCAACGATGTTGTCTTCTAAGCAACGAACTGTTTCGTTACAGAAAGCAAGCATCATACGGTCAATGATTTCTTGGTTGTCAAACTCGCGTTTTTCACCAGTAACGAAAGGCGCAATGATTTCGTAAGCTGTTGGATCAACAGTTTTCGCTTTCTTACCTTTCTTATCTAACACGTATTTGTAGAAACCAATGTCATTCTTTTGACCAAGACGTTTTGCTTCATACATCGCTTGGATCGAACCTTTGTAGTCAGGCTTCATACGGTCAGGGAAACCTTCAGCCATTACTTCTGCGCCATGTACACCTGTATCGATACCAACAACGTCGATCAAGTATGCAGGACCCATTGGCCAGCCGAATTTCGCCATGACATTATCCACTTGTTGGAAATCCGCACCATCTTTTACAAGAAGATCGAATGCACCAAAGTAAGGGAACAATACACGGTTAACTAAGAAACCTGGGCAGTCGTTGACAACGATTGGTGTTTTACCCATTTTCTGAGCAAGAACAACAGTAGTTGCAATCGCTTCATCAGATGTCTTCTCACCACGAATCACTTCTACCAATGGCATCATGTGTACTGGGTTAAAGAAGTGCATACCAACGAAGTTTTCAGGACGTTGTAATGCTTTCGCCAAACGAGTAATTGAAATCGTAGACGTGTTAGAAGCAATAATCGTGTTTTCACGAACATTCTTCTCAGTGTCTGCAAGTACCATTTCTTTTACTTTTGGATTTTCAGTCACTGCTTCGATCACGATATCCACTTCTTTAAACTCATCGTAGCTTAAAGTTGGACGGATGCGAGCAAGTGTTTCACCCATTTGCGCAGGTTTCATTTTCTTGCGTTCAACTTGCTTAGTCAGTAAGCCGTTCGCTTCTTTCATACCCAATGCAAGTTGTGGGTTACCAATGTCTTTCATGATGATTGGAGTGCCTTTGCTTGCCGCTTGGTAAGCAATACCACCACCCATGATACCCGCACCTAATACAGCTGCTTGGTTGACAGGGTGAGCACCTTTCTCATATTTCTTCGCAGTTTTCTTCACAACTTGGTCATTGATGAATAAACCAATCAATGCACCTGCTTGTGGAGTAATTGCTGCTTTAGCAAAACCTTGAGCTTCTGCTTTTAATGCATCATTACGTGTAAGGCTTGCACCTGCTTGTAATGAGTCAAGTAACAATTTTGGCGCAGGGTATTGTGCAGGGTTTGCTTTTGCAAGTACCGCACCTTTTGCTGTATTGAATGCCATCATTTGTTCAAGTGGATTCAATTTAATTGCGTCTAATTTTTCTTGACGTTTTGCTTTCCAGTTCAAACGACCAGCAATCGCTTGTTTAACTAAGTCAACAGCAGCTTCTTGAAGTTTGTCAGCAGCAACAACCGCATCTACAGCACCATCTTTCAGTGCAGCAGCTGGCTTCTTAGGATTCGCCATTGCCATCCATTCAACGGCATTGTCGATACCGATTAAACGGCTTAAACGTACGCTACCACCAAAACCAGGATAGATACCGAGTTTGATTTCTGGTAAGCCAACTTGAGCTTGCTCAGACATGACACGGTAGTCACACACTAAGCACATTTCAAAACCACCACCAAGCGCTGTACCATTAATCGCAGCAACTTTAGGGATGTCTAAATCTTCAAAGCTATTGAAGACGTCATGTACAGGCATAAGCCAATCAACAATTGCTTGTTCACCAGCAGCGAAGTTGTCGCCAAATTCAGTAATATCTGCACCAACGATAAATGTTGATTTACCAGAGGTAACAACTAAGCCTTTAATGTCGTTATTGGCTTTAACCGCAGCAATTGCTGCTTGGAAGTCTTCGATGGTTGCACGGTTAAATTTATTAACCGACTCACCTTGTAAGTCAAAGCGGAATTCTGCAATTCCGTCCGCAAGCATTTGGACGGTAATGGCATTGCCAGCGTGGATCATGCCTGATCTCCCTTGTTGTGGAGGATTCTGAGTTGATGTCATAAAGCGTGTATGCGTTAGCGCACACAAAATGCTTTGCTAATCTTACGATAACTATATCCAAAAAGGACATAACAAGTTGTATCAAGCCGTGACGCTAGGGTCATCTATTCTTTTAAAGAATTTATTTCTAAGGCTTGTATAAAAATAGAAAGCTATTTTTTCCTTTAAAAACAGTGAAAAGTTTATTGATTTTAGTCATGTGCTTATCGGTTTTAAACGTAAAAATTGTATTAAGCAACCCATAAATCATTTTTAAATTCGTATATTTTTTATTAGCATATTTAAGCTTTAAGTTAAGTTGCTAAAGTTATGGCTTATTTATTGCTTTATTATAGATATAGCGAAAGCAATATTTTGTTGTTAACTCTTTGTTAGAAAAAGGATTTTGAAAGATTTTTTTTGTTTTTAAAATGAGACATAGTTTGATTTTATGACAAAAAATGTTAGTTATAGCTGTTTTTAGGGTTTATATGAAAACGAATAGAAAAATAATTATTTGTTGATGATGTGGTTGGGAAGCTGAATAAAAAACAAACCTGTTTAGGGAAGGCTGGGTAAAAGATGAAACCAACAGACCAAACCTTGATGAAACAAATGCATATTTCGATTGAAGAAATTGAATATCGACGATCTTTGCTTAGTTTAAGTCATCAAGAATTACAGCAGTTGGTTGACTTAGGGGGACAAATTGATCTTGAGTATTTACTTGACCAAGTTGTGATTACCTTTTATCAACAGCAAACCTCGATTTCGGAGATTGCTTCACTGATTGGCGATATAGACACTTTATCTCGGTTACAACATGCACAACGCCAATACTTGGTAGAACTTTTTTCAGGTAATTATGATGCCAATTATGTCAATAATCGATTGAGAATCGGTTTAGTGCATAAACGAATTGGTGTCGAACCCAAATTATATTTATCCGCCGTTTATCATCTCAAAATCATGCTGATATCAATGATTCAACAACAATTAGGCGATACAGAGAATTTTCATCAAATACGTTCTACTTTAGAAAAGTTATTTATGTTTGATATTTCGCTGGTTGTAGAAACCTATGTGTGGAGTTTGGTCAGTGAGTTGAAGGCGTCTAAAGAAAAAATTGAGCAATATGCTTCTGTGTTAGAAGATCGGGCTCAGCAAATGGAAGCTTTATCTCAAACTGATCCGCTCACAGGACTATTAAATGTGAGACATTTAAATCGTATTTTAAATTCGACCATTTATGCGGCTGAACGAAGTTTAGAACCCGTTACAGTCGTATTTATTGACATCAATGATTTTAAAATCATTAATGATAATTTTGGGCATTCTAAAGGTGATCAAATGTTAAAAGTTGTAGCGGATGCGATTCGATTTGTTGCACGTTTGGATGATCATTGTTTTAGATGTGGTGGAGATGAGTTTTGTATTGTGTTTCCACGTTGTACTGAAGCACAGGCACTCGAAAGTTTCGTTCCAAGATTACTACAGTATGTTTATCATATTGAGCCGAGTATTACTTTGAGTATCGGTGTAAAACAAACAGATCATGTGGATGGTTACTTAGATGCATCTACTTTGATTCATGAAGCTGATGCAAAAATGTATTTGGTCAAAAAACAGCAAAAAATAAAAAAATAACAATTTTTATTGGAAGATCTATTTTTATATCTGCATGATATTTATTGTTTATTTTATCTAATGAATTAAGTGGAAAAAATTGTTGAACCAAAATTGGCTAGAAATTAAAAAAGACGATGATAAAATTCCGAGATTCATTTTTTTGGTCGATTTTTTCAATGGTTAAATGGATCATTTTAGCGATTTTTATCATTTCAGCTTTGTATATTCAACGACGCGGTAAAGTAAAACATTCGTTTTATCGTCAATTTTTCGATCATTCAACGATTCTTGCACCTATAAACTTTTTAATGTACATGTTTTCTAAAGTACCGAATCAACCTTATATTGATACGCAGTATTTTAAAGATTTAAAAGTTTTAGATGAAAATTGGGAAATGATTCGAGACGAAGCCAAAGCTTTATATGACAAAGGTGGGATTAAAGCTTCAAGTAGTTATGATGACCTCGGTTTCAACTCCTTCTTTAAAACAGGTTGGAAACGTTTCTATTTGAAATGGTATGACTCGGCACATCCATCTGCTGCTGAACTTTGCCCAAAAACAACCGCATTATTAAAAACGCTTCCAACAATTAAAGCTGCGATGTTTACTGAGTTAGCACCAGATAGCCGTTTAGTTCGCCATCGTGATCCTTATGCGGGTTCATTGCGTTACCATTTAGGTTTGATTACACCCAATGATGATCGCTGTTTTATTGATGTTGATGGTCAGCGATATTCGTGGCGTGATGGTGAAAGTGTGGTGTTTGATGAAACCTATATCCATTATGCGGAAAACACGACGAACCAGAATCGTATTATCTTTTTCGCTGATGTAGAACGCCCATTAAAAACCCGTTTTATGGAAAAGTTTAATCATTGGTTTGGTAAAAGTGTCATGACGGCAGCCAGTTCACCTAACGAAGCGGGTGATCAAACAGGTGGCTTAAATAAAGTCTTTGGTTATATTTATCAGTTTCGTTTAAAAGCCAAAGCCTTAAAAGCAAGCAATCGTGGTTTATATTATTTTTTGAAATGGTTCATCATGTTAGGGCTATTTTTCTTAATTTTTATTCGACCTTATGTATTTTAAGTCTGAATGAGATCAACGCCCGAAAGGGCGTTTTTTTATAACGATGATTTAGTTATTTATTTGTTTATTAATGTTGGCAAAAACAAGTTCAGTTGAGTACTCAAGATTATATTGAATCTTATCCAACCCAAAATCTGTCACATGTAAATGAACTAGCCTGTGATTTCTTTCATGAGTCTGCATTTAAGAGCGCTGATCAAGTATTGAGTCGAGTTTTTAAATGATAGGTGTTATTTGAGTTATTGAATTGATGCATTTTGGCTCAATTGACTTGAAATTGATTTATGCAGACTACATCATCGAAAGCATTACTGATGATGAAAGTCTGCTGTGAATCCAAACGCGCGTGAACATATTGAAAAAATCCTGACTCATATGACTCAATTGCCTGGTGTTTATAAAATGCTCGGCAAAGATGGAGAGTTACTGTATGTTGGGAAAGCCAAAAACTTAAAGAATCGTGTATCCAGCTATTTTGTTAAAACGATTGACCATCCTAAGACACAGGCTTTAGTTGCGCGAATTTATGACATCGAAAGTTTGGTTGTTCGTTCTGAAACTGAAGCATTATTACTTGAACAAAATCTGATTAAATTACATCGTCCGCCATACAACATTATGCTGCGCGATGATAAGTCGTATGTGTATATCTTTGTCTCGGCAGACAAGCCCTATCCCCGCATTGCCAGTGGGCGTGGCAAGGGCAAGCATCAGGTCGGCAAGTTTTTTGGGCCTTATCCCAGTGCCTATAGTGCACGAGATACCTTACTGGTTTTACAAAAATTATTTAATGTGCGCCAATGTGAAAACAGTTATTTTTCACAACGTAAACGCCCTTGTTTACAGTATCAGATTAAACGTTGTACAGCGCCTTGTGTCGGTCTGATTAGCCCTCAGGACTATAAGGAAGATGTGGACAATTCAATTCGTTTTTTACAAGGTGATACCAAAGAACTCAATCAAGAGCTGATTGGAAAAATGGAACAGGCTGCCGAAGCTCTTGAGTTTGAAAAAGCCGTATTTTATCGTGATCGCCTCGCGTTATTGCGCGAGGTTCAAGCACAACAAGCAGTATTTAAGATCAAAGGCGAAGCCGATATTTTGGCGATTGCTTACCAAGCGGGTGTGACTTGTGTACAAATCATGCATGTTCGTAATGGGCGTATGCTTGGTGGAAAAAGTTATTTTCCAGATATGTTGGGAGATGATTTGGCGCAAATGCTGAATGATTTTATGGCGAATTTCTATTTCCAAGTGGCGGATGAAGTGCCATCAGAATTGATTGTAAATGTAGATATTCCCGATCAAAAACAATTAGAAGAAGCATTACAGCAAAGCTTCAATAAGAAAGTTCAAATCAAGCATAAAGTGCGAGAGACTCGGGCTGAATGGCTAGAACTGGCGCAAATGAATGTGCAACATGCGATTAAAGGCAAACTGAGTAATCACTTGGAATTAAACGAGCGTTTTCATCAACTTGAACAAGTGGTTGGGCGTCCGATTGATCGGATTGAATGTTTTGATATCAGTCATACCATGGGTGAAGCACCGATTGCTTCTTGTGTGGTCTTTGATCAGGGTGGTGCAAGAAAGCGAGATTATCGTCAGTTTGCGATTCAGGATATTACGGGCGGTGATGATTATGCGGCGATGCGCCAAGCGTTGATACGCCGTTATAAAAAAAATATGTTACCTGATCTACTCTTGATTGATGGTGGTAAAGGGCAATTGCATATGGCGATGGAGGTCATGCAAGAATTAGCACTTGATGCTTTTATGATTGGTGTTTCTAAAGGTGAGGGACGTAAACCGGGATTAGAAACGCTGCATTTTACTGATGGCACTAAGATTCAATTACCCGAAGACCATAAAGCTTTACACCTCATCCAACAAGTGCGAGATGAAGCGCATCGTTTCGCCATTACCAAACATCGAGCTAAGCGTGATAAACGCCGTAGTAGTTCAGTTTTGGAAGCTATTCCTGGGCTAGGGCCAAAACGCCGTCGTGATCTACTCACTCATTTTGGTGGGATTCAGGGTGTTTTAAAAGCTTCAGAAAAAGAGTTGATGCTTGTACCAGGTTTGGGTGAAGTCATGGCGAGAACGATTTATAAAATTTTGCATGAATAATTTGACCGATTGGCTCAATCTCTCAATGACTGATGCGTCAATGATCATTCACAAACAGATAAAAACATTTAAAGATAAGATGGTTTGACGATTAAGGAAAGATAATGTCATTGCTTCCGCTGTATCAACAAGTTGAACATCAAGAGTGGATTGATATTCCCTCAGGATGGTTACAAGGCCGTACCGTATTTGGCGGTTTAGTTGCAGGATTATTAATCCAAAAGGCGCAGAGCGTGGTTCATGATACAACAAAGCAGTTATTGAGTTGTAATGTGACCCTTATTGGTCCTGTGCAAGAAGGGCAGGCTAAACTCACGGCGGAGGTGTTGCGAGAGGGTAAATCGGTTACAACCTTAGAAGTGCGGTTATGGCAAGCAGATACTGTACAAAGTATATTAATTGCGAGTTTTGGTTCGCAGCGTGAATCTCGGATTCATGTGCAAAATCTACCGCAAGTTCCTGATTATCCACTGCCAGCACAGTTGGAAAAAACAGCTTATATTGAAGGCTTAATGCCACAATGTTTGCAACAGTTTGAACTATGTTGGGCTGAAGGTAATTATCCAATGGCTGGCAGCAAAGTGCCTGATTTTGGTGGATGGTGTCGTTTTATGCCTCAGTTGCATCCAAATCGCGAAATGAAATTGGCAGATCTATTTGGATTGATGGATGTGTGGCCACCGGGTGTGTTACCAATGTTTAAAACCCCTGCACCTGCAAGCTCATTAACTTGGCAGATTACCTATTTGCAGCCGATTGCTCATCAAGTACAGGATTGGTTCAAATACAAAGTAGTGACTGAATATGCTGAACATGGTTATTCAACCGAGTATGCCTATCTTTGGGATGATGAAAATCAACTGATTGCGATACTTCGACAAACAGTTGCCGTTTTTGCCTAGTCGACACTGCCGTGCATTTCGTATAAAGTTGCTTACAGATGGATACAATCTCGGCACATCCTTTGTGCGACATGCATATTTGATGCGAACAACATGGCGGTGTTTATGAGCACAGGGCGAATCCTGAACATTCCTAATATTTTAACTTTGGCGCGTATTGCCCTTATTCCCGTGTTTCTGGCAATTGCCTATTGGCCGCCTGCCATTGGGATTGCTGAGCATCATGGGGGAATGATGCGACATCTGATATTGACTGCAATCTTTGTTCTTGCAGCAGTGACAGATTGGTTCGATGGTTATTTAGCTCGGACTTTGAATCAGACTTCTGCTTTCGGGCGTTTCCTTGATCCAGTCGCCGATAAGCTTATGGTTGCAGCCGCATTGATTGTATTGGTGCAATGGCAACCAACCATTTCAATGGCTTTTGCGGCGATCGTGATTATTTCCCGTGAAATTACCGTTTCGGCATTGCGTGAATGGATGGCTGAATTAGGTGCACGTACGAGCGTTGCAGTTTCTACAGTAGGAAAGTATAAAACAGCATTTCAAATGATTGCGATTAGTGTGTTCCTGTTGAACTGGAAACCACTGGAAATGTGGGCCTACGCTTTGCTTTATGCGGCAGTGATTTTGACGTTGTGGTCGATGTTTATTTATATGAAAGCTGCTTGGCCTTATCTGAAGCAGCCCTAACGATTTTTTGTATAGCCATATAAATGAAAGCCTTTCTTTTGAAAGGCTTTTTTATGCCTTTCGATAAGAACTGGTCAAGAAAAAAGCCCATAACAAAGATGGGCTTAGTTCTCTGAGGAAAGTCATACTCTTTTTAGCAGGGTATGCTGAAGAACATAATCATAATATGAGAATATATTGCTATTTACAACGGATAAAAATGTAAATATTTTTTAAAATTCTCAATTCAGTTTGACTGATTTTCGGAAAGTGTTGCAAATTTATGTTCAATTTGCGCTGCATTATTTTGCAAGATCTCGATCAGTTTTTGAATATTCAAGAAATCAAAACGATTTTTTGATGCTACTAGCGTGAGTGCAATTGGCGCTTCTTTAGTAGAAAAGCGAATCGGCACGGAAAGGCCACATACCATCGGGTCAATCTCACCCTGCGATAAATAAAAGCCTTGTTTTTTAATTTTCCGCATTTGCTGAGTGAATTCGTCGAGGCTATGGGCAAAGCCTACCTGAGCAAGTTCCTGAGTAAACTGATGATAATAAGCTTGAATATGTTGCTTGGAAAGATGAGCAATCACAATTTTGGGTGAAGCACCTACATAAACAGGGCGTGGACAACCTCTTCCGTAAGAGATAAGTTCTGCTTCTTTAAAGGTTTCATGGTGTAGATCAATACAATAATCATGGTTTAAATAGGTTAGTAAACAACAGAGTTCAGTACGATCTACGATATCACGCATAAAAGGAATACTGATCTGAACCAATGGATCAGTACTATGAGAAATATAATCAAGAACGGCAATTTTAGAACCTAAAGTGTAGTCTCCTGATGTACCACTAATGCGTTTTAAAATATCTGTTGAAACAAGTTCTTTAAGATAACGATAGGCTGTGGGTTTTGAGAGACCAAGCTCATCACAAATGATATCGACATTGATAATCGGACGTGAAACTGAAAATAAATCCAGCACGGTGAGAATTTTACCAAAACTCGAAATTGCCATGATGCGTTGTCTACTCCTTAAAAATAACGTGAAAATCGAACTTTTATTGCTTTATAACAGAAAAGCCTGAGATCGTGTATGGACTTTTAGGTCGGAATATTTTTGCTCGACCAATTAAGCCTTGAATTGAGAAAAAATATGGCTTTTATTGAAAATATTTTAAATTAAAATGAAAAATTATCAAATAGTGATAATTTATGTTGACTAATTTGCTTTGTTTTGAAAAAATTATAGATATAGTGTCTTCATTGGATAATGAAATTCGTTAAATTATCTCCATTTGCTCTAGATACTATGCCTTGCTCCCCATAATCAGCTTTTTCTTGTCAACTGATTTGATACTCCAAATCGGTGTAACTTCGTGCCACATTGTTATGTGTCATTAGATCAGGCTGACTTAGAATTGAGACATATTCATGTTACTTAAACAGCTGTTAGCTTTCAGACCAAGCCGACTTGATCTTATTTTTGTTTGTAAAACCTTTGTAGCAGGCATGCTGGCACTGTTTATTTCTTTTGAATTAGATTTGATTAATCCGATGTGGTCGATTGGAACGGTCATGATTATTGCCAATCCTTATTCAGGAATGGTGTCTTCGAAATGTGTGTATCGTTTGATTGGAACTGTTGCAGGGGCAGTCATAGCACTGTTATTGACCCCACATTTAATTAATACACCGTGGTTATTTACGGTTATTTTATCTCTCTGGGTGGGCTTTGCTTTATATGTGTCATTACTAGACCGCACGCCGCGTAGCTACGTATTTATGTTGGCAGGATATTCAACTGCCATGATTGTTTACAATGCAATTACCTATATCGATACCTACAATATTTTTGATATCGCTGTTGCACGTGTACTTGAAATCTCAGTTGGGGTGGTCTCTTCTGCCGTTGTTTCGGCAACTTTTTTTCCAGTTCATGTTGGCGCAATGATCAAGCAACGTGTCAATAAAACCTTAAACGATCTAGAAGCAACTTTTGAAAAATTGATTGCAGTTCAAGAAACACCTGAAAATTACACGCAAGTTTTATCTGTGATTACTCGTGATGCCTCTGATATTCATGCTTTAGCTGTACATTTGGCTTATGAGAAAGGTGAGTTGAAAGGCATGACCAAGCCTTTACAAGAAATGCTACATCAAGTGTCATTGGTGGTTGCGAATTTGGTGGCATTGTCTCAACGTGTGAAACAACTCGAACATTTGCATTTAGTTAATCTTGTTTCGCATTTGGATATGCTTCGTCAGCATACTTTGACATTTTTAAAACAAGAGAAAAGTTTAGTACCTGCTGATTTACAGACTTTGCCGATTGGATTTGAAGAGGATTTCGCTGAGCTGATTTCTAAAGCAACGTCTGAACAGGAAGTTGTATTGGCTGCATTAAAGATGGATGTTCGTCATTTTATAGCCAATATCTTGGCAGTAAAACTACTTTGGCAACAGATTCAGCAAGGTAATAAAGAAATTCCAATAGAAATTACAGCCATTACGACGAAATATCCAAGTTTACATCGTGATCATGGTATTGCGATACGAGGTGGAATTAGTGCCGTACTGATTACTTTTATTGTCACTGCAGCTTGGATTCTGTCTGGTTGGAAGGCGGGTTTTATGATGGCGCAAATGGGGGCTATCACGGCGTGTATCTTAACGGCTTTGGATAACCCAGTACCTGTGCTACGGATTTTCATTTGGGGCAGTATTGTATCCGCAGGCTTAGTATTCTTATATGCATTTGGTATTTTTCCGCATGTGACTCATTTTTGGCAATTGGCTTTGGTGCTCTTTCCTGTGTTTTTAGTGGCGGTCACCATGATGGCCAATCAAATGTTAATGCCTGTAGGGATGGTACTTGGGATTAACACCATGATGGGATTGAATCTGCATAATAAATACAGCATGGATGCTGTTTCTTATTTAGATAGTTCATTTGCAATGGTCTTGGGCGTATTGGTTTCACTAATTGTGATTGATTTAGTTCGAGCTGTTTCACCTGATACCAGTGCAACGCGAATTTTAACTTTACATTATCAGGCGATGCGTCAGGCATTAAATCTATCTTATGGTAGTGATTTCAAAATTCATCTACGCAGTATGCTGGACCGTGTTGGAGTATTGAATACCAAAATGGTTCAAAATCCTCAAGTTAAGATTTCGATTCAGAATGCTTTGATTGAAAGTAGTTCAATTATTGACTTAGTCCGATTGCAAGAAATTAGCCAAAAACTCCCCCAATTGGTGAGTTTGAAAAATGAAGTCAATGTGCTGCAACAGCAACTGACAGAATATTTTCAAATGCAAGAGAAACAACTTTCTCTGAACCATTTTCCAATTCGAATTGTACAGCAGATTGATCTATTAGAGCGGATTGCACTGCAAATTGAAGATGAGCAACTCGCTCAAAGAATGTTGATTTCTCTGAATAATATTTGTGAAAGCATAGGGCATGTCTCAACACAAAAGATGGATTCAGAAACATATGATTTAGGTGTATTGCATGGGTGAGATTAACGTTTATGGAATCTATATTCCAATTCTTTTGGTGCAAGCCATCATCGCCTACGTGCTCTTTAAGCTGATGAGTCCACTGATCGACCGCTTAGTTATGAGAGGTTGGATTGTACTACCGAACATTTTCAACTTGTGTTTGTACTTGGGATTGTTGCTGTGTATGCATTGGTTATGTCTTTATTTACAAGGTACAAGCCTTTAAGTAGCTCTCTCCGAAATTTAATGATTTAAAAATATGTGGTAAAGGTGATGAACATGAATGCATTTGATGTACGAAAAGTCATACGTCCAATTGTATTAGTACTTTCGGTTTTGATTGCGATATATGCAGTCGTGCATTTATGGAATTACTACAATGCCGCACCGTGGACACGTGATGGTCGTGTGCGTGGTGATGTGGTTCAAGTGGCTTCGGATGTGAATGGATTAGTAACTGAGGTGCTGGTACAGGACAATCAGACGGTAAAGAAAGGACAAGTTCTTTTCAAGATTGATGTAGAACGTCAAGCCCTTGACGTTGAACAAGCTAAATCTGATTTAGCTAAAGCCAATGCCGGTTTGGCTCAGGCACGTGCAAACTTAGTCGGTTCAAAGGCAAATTTGGTCAAGACTGAAGCTAATATGAAATTGGCTGAGAAGAATGCAGCACGTTATGCAAGTTTGATGGATGGTGCAATCTCTAAGCAAGAGCAAGATCAGGTTTTTGCTACACGCGATCAGGCGATTGCGGAAAAAGAGCAGCTAGCAGCGAGTATCGAACAGGCTGAGGCTGCCATTCAACAACAGCAAGCTTTGATCGAAGTAGCGAAGAGTAATTTACATTTAGCTCAGCTTAATATGAGTCGTTCAGCAGTCGTTGCACCTGCGGATGGAACCTTAGCTAACTTTGATTTACGTGTTGGGAATTATGTTAAGGTTGGGCAAGCGGTTGCTGCGCTGCTAGATCGTCATCAGCTTTATGTCGTGGGTTATTTTGAAGAAACCAAATTGAATCGTATTCATGTCGGTGATTCGGCAACCGTACAGTTGATGGGGGATCGTCAATTCATTCGTGGGCATGTTCAAGGTATTGCAACAGGGATCGAAGATCGTGAGCGTTCTGGTAGTTCTAATCTATTGGCAAATGTAAACCCTACTTTTAGTTGGGTACGTTTAGCGCAACGTGTGCCTGTAAAAATTATTTTAGATGAACAGCCTCAGAATCCATTGGCTTTTGTTTCAGGGCGAACTGCAACGGTGAGAATTATTGAGAAATAATCAGACGTAGTCTGAGCTGATTTATTTTTTAAGAATTGCATTCTAAATTTTATGCAAATGCTTTGGGTTGTAGAGGTGCTAAAGCAGTTATTTTCATGGTCTGGATCTGATTTTATCACGGTACATCAGTGTGCTATACCGTGATAAAGCGCTTAAATATAAATAATTAAGGTGTTACTCCATTAGGATCACGATACCAACTTTGAATGAGTAGTGCTGCTGCGAAACTATCAGCCGATAAGCGTTTTGCTCGGCCTTTATTTTGATAAGACTCAAGTTCTTCTCTCGCTTCGCGTGTAGTCAAACGCTCATCCACCATCCACGTTTCAATATTGGTTTGATGACGCAAACGTCGTGCAAATTTTCGTGCGCGAGCAGAGAGTTCAGATTCACTATCATCCATATTTAATGGCAAACCGACTAAAAAAAGATTGGGTTGCCACTCTTTCACGAGTTTTAATAGTTGGTTCCAGTCAGGGATACCATCTTTCATCACGAATAATGGCAGAGGATTAGCACTCTCAATAGTTGATTGACCAATTGCGATCCCCATTTTTTGAGTACCAAAATCAAAGGCCATAATGGATTGCGAAGTTTTAAAATCAGGCATGACCAATCTCTGAAGCAAACCATGTACGGTCTACCCCAATTTTTTTGTATGCCGCATCCCAACGATCGCCATAAGGTAGATTAAAGATTAAATCCATGTCTGAGTCACAAATCAGCCAGTCACCACGTGCCATTTCTTCTTCAAGCTGATTTTTGCCCCAGCTGGCATAGCCTAGAGCAATTTGGTAACGACCGACACCTTCGTTATGTGCAATTGCATCCAAAATATCTTTACTGGTGGTAATGCAAACATTTTCACCTACTGCGATTGATGAATGCCAAGTAGGTTGACCTGTGTGTAGTACAAAACCTGCTTCTGGGCGTAATGGCCCACCTTGTAACACGGCATGAGGCTGCACATTATCTGCATCAATCTCTAAATCGTTCAATAATTCTTTGATTTGTAACTCAGAAGGGCGATTGATAATAATGCCTTGTGCACCATCTTCATCATGGCGTGCCACATAGATAACAGTATTGGCAAAGAAGTCATCTGTTATGTCTGGTGGAGCGATGAGACAACGGTGAGTTAGATATTGTTTCGTCACCTAGGCGATTCTCCATCAAAAATATTATGCTGATCTATCTATATAGGTTCTTCTTATCAACATACAAGAGTTAATCGGATTTCGCCAATCTTTTTCTCACATTTTGTTATGCGTTTTAAGCGGATTGAAATTTGAGTTGACGCAGTTGTTTGGCATGTTGCAAGGTGGTTTCGCTAATCTCGACGCCGCCAGACATACGTGCTAGTTCTAGAATGCGTTGTTCCTCATTCAACTCAATAATGGTACTGCTTGCTGGATCTGTTTGTTGTTTTTTGACCAATAAGTGTTGGTCAGACTGTGCAGCAACTTGAGCTTGGTGAGTGATACAGAGTAGTTGTACATGTTGAGCCAGATCAGCGAGTAAACGACCAACCACTTCGGCCGTACCACCACTAATTCCGACATCAATTTCATCAAAGACCAAAACTTCAGATTCTGTTTTTTCGGCATTCATCACTTGCATGACCAGTGCAATACGAGAGAGTTCACCGCCAGATGCAACGCGAGCCAGCGGTTGTGGTGGAATGCCTTTATTGGCAGTGAAAAGAAGCTGAATAAAGCTGAGACCTTCGGCATTTGCTTCCATTGGCTCGAACTTAAATTCAAAATATGCTTCAGGTAGAGCAAGCGGCTTCACTTGTTCAGTCAATTGCTTCGCCAATGGAACTGCGGCTGTACGACGAATCTGATCTAGGTGCTCAGCTTTTTGCATAAAAATTTGATAAGAAATTTCTACCTGTTCCGCTAAGGTTTCAGGATCTTCTAATAGATGTAATTGCTCTAATTCTTGTTGCCAAGTTTCATATTCTTGTTTGAGTAATTCAGGCTGGGTACGGTGTTTGCGTGCGAGACGATGGAAAATTTCTAAGGTTGTATTGAGCTGTTCCATGCGCTCAGGATCAAAGCTTTGGCGATCAATAAATTGACGTAAACTCGCGGTTGCATCTTCAATCTCACTTTGCGCATTGAGTAACGAATTATAAATATTTGATAACTGTTCACTGCGCCCTGCATGAGACTCTAAACGACGAATGATTGAAGCAACTTCTTGAGTGATATTTTGTTCAGCCTCATCCAAGACATTTAGACTGTAACTACAGTCTTGCATAATATGTTCATGATGGCTGAGACGATCAAACTCTTGTTCAATCTCTCGATAATCCGTTTGGACAATCTCTTCAAGTTCTTCTATTTGGGATTCTAAATTTTGTATTTTTTGAATACGCGTGGCTTGCGCATCTAAAGCGGCTTGATGCTGGCGAATGTTTTTTTGCCATGTGCTATACGCTTCACGTACTTCATTTGCTGGTTCGGCAAAATTATGATAACGATCTAACCAGTGCTTCGGATAAGGGGGCTCAAGTAATTGCTGTTGGCTATGCTGGCTATAAAGTTGTACCAGTAAGCGCCCAATTTCTTTTAACTCCGACAAACTACTTGGGCGTCCATTGATCCATGCTTTGCTTCGGCCTGTCGCAAATATGACACGTCTTAAATGAATTTCACCAGAATCATCATCTAGTTCATGTTCTGTAAGCCATTTTGCTTCCGCACTTTCAGCTTGATAACTGAAGACAGCAGTGACATCTGCTTTATCTGCACCATAACGGACATAGTTGGTATCGGTACGTTCACCCAAGCATGCAGACAGTGCATCTAACAATAACGATTTTCCTGCACCAGTTTCCCCAGTCAAAACATTGAAACCTTGTTCAATATCTAAAGCTAAATGGTCTGCAAGTGCAAAATTAATTAAAGTTAAATGGGTGAGCATATATGCATCCAGTGCACGCAATCTTTTGCATAAAGATAGAGAAATTTTGCTAATCGAACAAGAGGATCAGCGTTGTGTTGATGAAATCATGTTTTATTTCTGGAGTTGTTTTGAATAATTTAGTGATGTAAAGCTTGTCTATCAATTTATAAGATTTTTTCTATTGTTGTTTAGATCGGATGCTTTGATCTAAAAGCGCTTGTGAGTTGAACATAACTTTAGTAGAAAGGCATAAAAATTGCTGTTAAAGCATGATAAAAATGGATTGATTAGTGACGCAGGCACAATTAAACTACGTCCATCATAACCTAATATAAATGCTGCATTATTTGGAGAGTATGCATGAGTTCAGTGCAGTTTGATCATGTTACGGTCATTAAAAAGTCAAATGTATATTTTGGTGGGGCATGTATCAGCCATACTGTACAATTTGAAGATGGTACTAAAAAGACATTAGGTGTGATTTTACCTACTGAACAGGCATTAACTTTTGAAACACATGTGCCAGAACGTATGGAAATCATTTCTGGTGAATGTCGTGTAAAAATTGCAGACAGTACAGAAAGTGAGTTATTCCGTGCAGGTCAGTCTTTTTATGTCCCAGGAAATAGTGTTTTCCACATCGAGACTGATGAAGTGCTTGATTATGTATGTCATTTAGAAGGTTAACTGATCGCTTGCTAAATCGGGTACACTATACCTAAAGAGAATCCTGTAAATTCATTTTGCAGGATTTTTTTATTAAATTCCCTTGTGGAGCTATTCGCTCCTCACCTGTAAAGCTACTTTGCAGGATTTTTATTTTTTCAAAATCTCCCTTTATAGATCGGGAATACTGCAAGAGGTCGTTCATGGCAAAACCTGAATATTATTATGGCGTTCATTCGGTTGAGTCATTGTTGGAGTTAGAGCCTGAACGCGTTTTGACTTTATTTACCTTAAAAGGTCGTGATGACCAGCGATTACAAAAGATTTTGCAACTTGCCGAACCTTTTGGGATTAGCGTCCAAAAGGCGAGTCGGGATAGTTTGGAAAAGCTTGCAGGCTTACCTTTTCATCAAGGTGTAGTGGCTGCAGTTCGACCACATCCAACCTTAAATGAAAAAGATTTAGACGAATTGATGCAGCAGTCACCAGATGCTTTGTTATTGGCATTAGATCAAGTGACGGATCCGCATAATCTCGGTGCATGTATTCGTACCGCAGCTGCAATGGGGGTTCAGGCGGTGATTGTACCGCGTGATCGTTCGGCTAGTTTAACTCCGACGGCACGTAAGGTTGCCGCAGGTGGTGCTGAGAAAGTGAAGTTTATTCAGGTCACCAATTTGGCCCGAACATTGGCACATCTTAAAGAGACCACACATAGCCGTGTGATTGGCACTATGCTGGACGAAAAGGCATTGCCTATTCAACAGTGTGATTTTAATGGTCCCGTGGTGATTGTGATGGGTGCGGAAGATATAGGCTTAAGACCGATCACCCAGTCGCAATGTGACCAAACCGTGTATATCCCCATGTCTGGTGATTTACAAAGTTTAAACGTCAGTGTGGCAACAGGCATGGCACTTTATGAGGCATGCCGTCAGCGTAATGCTGTATAATTCACACAATTATCGTCAATGTAATTAAAAATGACTGCTCGCACGCAAGGCTATCTGTTTGTCTGTATCACCATGTGCATCTGGGGTGGTTTTACCATTCTCTCCCGTTTAAATCTGCACTGGCATGTCAGTGCTTGGGACTTGGTGGCCATGCGTTTTGCGATTGCTTTTCTTATTTTAATGCCTGTGCTCATTTATAAAAAAGATTTAGCTTTCTTATGGCATCCACGTCCAGTCATTTTAGCCTTAACAGGTGGTTTAGCCTACTGTCTGACCGTTTATACTGCTTTTTTGCAAGCACCAGCAGCCCATGCTGCAATTTTCTTAAATGGCTGTATTCCTCTATGTACGGCAGTTGCTGCTTATTTGTTGTTTAGACAACCTTTTGATAAACATACTTGGTTGAGTCTTAGCATCATGTCAAGTGCGCTTGTATTGATGAGCTATCTGATGCTGCGTGATCAAGCGACCGCTTTTGGCTTAGGCGATTTACTTTTTTTTATCAGCGCTGTTTGGTGGGGAATTTTTACAGTATTGCTTAAACAATGGAAATTATCGGCTTGGCATTCCATGGTGAGCGTGGCAATTTGGTCAGCGATTATTTATTTACCTGTCTATGTTTTATTTGTTCCAAAACATTTTCAAGAAGCAGAACCCATTCATTTAGTCATTCAAGGTTTATTTCATGGTGTATTGGTCGTAATTATTGCGACATTGACCTATGTTGCTGCGATTGAGCGTTTAGGTGCCTTTAAAACGGGGAGTATTGTTACTTTGGCACCTTTTATTGCAGCTGTGATTGCTGTTCCACTGCTTGATGAGCCTCTAAATGCAGCGATTGTTTGTGGTTTAGTCGGAATGGGTTTTGGTGCATTACAGCCGTGGCGCTGGTTTAAAAAAGACACGCTGAGTGAACGATTGGCGCAACAGAAGCAGGATTAAAATGCTTGCTCAGCGCTTTGTAGATATTTTAGATGTAATGGTTTTAGTTGGTGATGAAGGTGCTCAAGTAAACCATCATTCATAACAATATCATTTGCGAGTAATTGCTTTTGGGTGCGAGGCATTTGTACCGAGATAATTTTTCGGATTTGTTCTTCATTTTGTCCATCTCTTTGACTTGCACGTTGTAGTTGTGTTTGTTCATTTGCATCGATGAGTAGGGTATGATGCACAAGTTCATGCTGATTAGTTTCAAAGAGAAGAGGTGAAACTAAAATGACATAAGGACTTTCTGCTTGTTGTAATTGTTGAATAATGGATTGGCGTATAGCAGGGTGAGTGATCTTTTCGAGTGTTTGTCGCGCTTCTGGAAACTGGAATATGTGTTCACGAAGTGCACGTCGATTCAGATTGCCATCTTCTAGTAATACCCAGTCTCCAAAAGAAAGTTGAATTTCTTTCAAAGCAGGTTGACCTAGATCAACCACTTCACGAGCTACAATATCTGCATCGACTACAACAATTCCTTGGGATTCAAACCATTGTGTCGCGGCGGATTTGCCACTACCAATGCCACCAGTAATGCCCAAGATAAAACTCATATTATCCACCTAGATATATTTTCATAATTTGATTTCCCCATAAAAATGCAATCCAACCAGCAATTGCAATATAAGGACCAAATGCAAATGGTTGGTTTTCACCACGCATTTTTATCAAAATAATACCAATAATTGCACCAACAACTGAAGAGAGTAGCACAATTAGAGGTAGCATCATTGGCCCCATCCAAGCCCCGAGTGCGGCTAAGAGCTTGAAATCACCATAGCCCATGCCTTCCTTGCCTGTGACGAGTTTAAAGATATAGTAAACAATCCACAAACATAGAAAGCCAATCAAATAGCCCCAAATCGCTGAGCCTGCAGAAGTATAAACAGTGAAACTATTGATTCCTAGGCCTAGTGCGGCAAGTGGCAAGGTAAAGCGATCGGGTAATAGCTGTGTGTCGAAATCAATAAACGTTAATGTGATTAAGACCCAAGTGAGTATTAAACCAAATAACATTTGTACGGTCGCGCCAAATATAGCAACTACTATTAATGAGCAAATCATTGTTAAGAGTTCAATAAGTGGATAGCGAATACTAATTGGATTTTGGCAAGCACCACATTTGCCACGAAGCATTAACCAACTCATTACAGGAATATTTTGATACCAGCGAATAGCAGATTTACATTTTGGACATGTAGATGGTGGGGTGCTTAAGGTTAATTTTGTTTCGTCTATTATAGGTTGTTCTGGGTGTAATAATATTTGGCATTCATGATGCCATTCTTGTTCCATCATCTTTGGTGTTCTATAGATGACGACATTTAAAAAACTACCTATACATAGGCTGAAAAGGCCAATAGCAATATATAATGCAGTTGGCTCATTTATAAAATAACTAATAATATCTTGCATAGTTAACTAACGACCGAACCCATTTGGAAGATAGGGAGATACATGGCAATAACTAGACCACCAACAAGTACGCCTAAAATTGCCATAATTAATGGTTCCATCATAGAAGTAAGACCATCAACAGCATTGTCGACTTCATTTTCAAAGTGTGTTGCCACTTTGTCTAACATACTATCTAGTGCACCAGATTCTTCACCGATCGCAACCATTTGAATTGCCATAGAGGGAAAGCGATTGGAAACACGCATTGCAAATTGTAGTTGTTGACCTGTCGCCACATCTTCACGAATTTTCATGACAGCTTCTTCGTAAATCACATTATTTGTTGCACCTGCTGTAGATTCAAGAGCATCAATCAGTGGTACACCTGCTGCAAAAGTAGTTGCAAGCGTGCGGCTGTAACGCGCAATAATTGCTTTATAAACAAGATCACCAAAAATAGGAGCTTTTAGTGCTATTTTATCTAAAATATCGCGGAATTTTTTGCTGCGCTTTTTTGCTTCAAGAAAAGCTGTAATAATTGCCCCAATTGCAAGAATAAGAATGAACCAATACTCTTGCATCCATTTTGACATATTAACGACTAGTTGCGTGAATGCAGGCAGATCGGCACCAAATGAGTTAAAAAGATCCTGGAATACAGGGACAACCTTGACCATTAAAATAATTGTAACAATCACTGCAACTATTAATACACTAATAGGATATTTCATGGCCTTTTTAATTTTTTGTTTCAGTAATTCACTTTTTTCTTTATAAATTGCGACGCGATCGAGCATCGTTTCAAGTGCACCAGATTGTTCGCCAGATTCAACAAGGGAGCAAAATAGATTATCAAAGTATTGTGGATACTTACGTAAAGCACCAGCAAAAGTATTACCGCCCTCAACCTCTCCTTTAATGCCGAGTACCACCTCTCGCATAGAGGGATTTTCTAAACCTTCTGCAACGATTTCGAATCCTTGCACAAGCGGAACGCCGGCTTTCATCATGGTTGCTAATTGACGAGTAAAGATCGTAATATCGAGGGTCTTTATTTTTTTCTTCATTAAACCTTCGAGAATGTTTTTGCGTTTTTCTCGAATGGTTTTAATTGTGACGCCTTGTTTGCGTAATGTGACCTTTGCTAAAGCCATATTGCGTGCTGGTAATTCCCCTTTAATTTTGGCGCCTTTTCGATCTACCCCTTCATAAGCAAAAGTAGGCATCATTTGCGCTTTTTTCGCTACCATGATTCTTAATCCTTTTTATTGATTTTATTCACTTGTTACTCGGTTAATTTCTTGCAAAGAAGTAATACCTTGCATCACTTTTTTTAGACCTGAACGACGCAGATTATCAAAACCAGCTTTTTCTGAGGCCGCTGCAATTTGTAGTGCATTACCATCTTCCATGATGATTTGAGAAATTGCAGGAGTGACCTTCATCACCTCATAAATACCTACACGTCCTTTGTACCCTTCTCGACATTCCGCACAGCCAATCGGTTGAAAGATCTGTAAATCCGGATTGGCTAAGTCTTGTTCAGTAAATCCAAGTTCAATGAGACTTTGTTTAGGTACATCTACGGGCGCTTTACATTGTGAACATAAGCGTCGTGCTAAACGTTGTGCAATGACAAGATTGACTGAGGTTGCAATATTGAATGAGGGTACCCCCATATTACGCAAACGAGTTAAAGTTTCAGGTGCGCTGTTGGTGTGTAATGTTGACATTACCATATGACCTGTCTGAGCTGCTTTAATTGCAATTTCAGCAGTTTCAAGGTCACGAATCTCACCGACCATGATTACATCTGGATCTTGACGTAGAAAAGCTTTCAGTGCAGCAGAGAAAGTTAACCCCGTTTTGGGATTCACGTTGACTTGGTTGATGCCTTCTAAATTAATTTCAACAGGATCTTCCGCTGTTGAAATATTAGTATCCTCAGTGTTTAGAATATTTAAACCAGTATATAGCGATACAGTTTTACCTGAACCTGTGGGACCCGTAATCAGTAGCATTCCTTGAGGCTTTTCAAGTGCTTCCATGAATAATGCTTTCTGATCATCTTCATAGCCTAATGCTTCAATTCCGAGCATAGCGCTTGATGGATCCAAAATACGTAGTACTAATTTTTCCCCAAACAGTGTTGGTAAAGAGTTTACACGGAAATCGATGGCTTTGGTTTTTGACAATTTGAGTTTAATACGACCATCTTGAGGCATTCGTTTTTCAGAGATATCCATTTGAGACATGACTTTTAAACGAGAAGCTAAGCGGGTTGCCATTTGTAACGGAGGTGTAGCGATTTGACGGAGCACACCATCAACACGATAACGCACACGGTACATTTTTTCATAGGGCTCAAAATGTAAATCTGATGCGCCCATGCGAATTGCATCAATTAAAAGCTTATTAATATATTTGACAATTGGGGATTCGTCACCTTGCGGTGATGCATCATCATCTTCTTGAGGTGAATCTTGATTAACATCAATATCTAAGTCGAAGTCCTCACTGTCACCAAAATCGAAACTACTTGAATCACCAAAATGTTGTTCGATTAACTTTTCAAGTTTAGTATGCTCAACAATAATTGGTTCAATATTAAGTTTGGTATTGAAACGAATTGCATCTAATGCATCAATATTGGTTGGATTACTCGTAGCAACATACAAAATTTGTCCACGTTGTGTTAACGGAACAACACGATGTTTTTGTATGAGTTTATTGTCGGTTAATTCTCGAGGTAATAATCCAACATCATAAACCGCCAAATCAAAAAGTGGTTCGCCAAATTCTACAGAGATGCTTTCTGCAATGGTAAGTGGAGAAAGACGATGTTGTTCGATTAAATGAGCAACAATATCTTGTTTGGCTTTCTTGGCTGCATCAATTGCATTCTGCATATTTGCAGCAGTCATATGACCATCTTCAACTAAACGTCGAATGAACCCCGAAAACTTTGGAGACGTATGTAATCCTGACATCTGTCCGCCTTACTCACAATATGGTTATAATAGCTATTCTCAAAATTATACTTTTGTTACGTAAAAATACTACTATAGAAAGTGTTGTTTTTTACTTGGTTCATATTGAAAAACTTGAACTGATCGATTTTTTTACAAATTAATTTCAGATTTAGAGAGTAGCCTTCGTTAGAAATAAAGCAAACGATTGTAAAAAATCGACATATATATGTAAAAGGGACGAGAATTTTTAAATCTATTTTTTGTTGGTTGAAACTTAAACTGAAAAGAAAAACTGAATTTTATAAAAATACGTGTAAAATATACGGCATTTTTTATAAATTAGTTGTAGGTGGGCGAAGTATGTCGAATTCGGCGATTACCCCTTGGGTTATTGGCAATTGGAAAATGAATCCAATGCATGCGAGTGCTTTCCAATTAATAGAAGAATTTAAGCAGTTACTACAACAGGACAATATTTCTCCTGAGCAATGTCATATTGGTGTAGCGCCCGTGACGATTGCCTTGAGTGGTATTCATGCTCAGTTAAAAGATGCAACTAGAGCCATTTATACTGTGGCTCAGGATCTTTCTCGTGTGGCAGGTACTGGTGCTTACACAGGTGAGGTAAGTGCGGAGCTGTTAAAAGATAGCCAGATTGAATATGTGTTGATTGGACACTCTGAGCGCCGTGAATTGTTTGGTGACAACGTCAATATTTTAAAAGCAAAACTGCAAAATGCATTAAATGCAGGTTTGACGGTGATCTATTGCGTTGGCGAAAGCTTAGAGCAGCGTGAGCAAGGTGCTGCTGAGCAAGTGGTATTACAACAAATTTGTGATATTGCATCCGTCGTTAAAGCTGAACAATGGCAAAATATTGTGATAGCGTATGAGCCGATTTGGGCAATTGGGACAGGGAAGACAGCTTCACCTGCGGATGCTCAAGCAATGCATGCAAAAATACGTGAAGGCTTAAAACAAATTACATCATTCGGTACAAACATGGCTATATTGTATGGCGGTAGTGTCAAAGCCGAGAATGCTGTTGAGTTGGCTGCATGTCCTGATATTAATGGCGCTTTGGTTGGAGGTGCATCACTGAATGCACAATCTTTTTATCAAATTGCAAAAGCATTTGCTCAAAGCAAATAATAGGAAGTAGAAATGTATAGTTTTATACTCGTTGTACATATCATTTTAGCAATTATGATTATTGGATTGGTTTTAGTGCAACAAGGTAAGGGTGCTGAGGCGGGGGCGTCGTTTGGTGGCGGTGGTGCTGCTACGGTATTTGGTGCCTCGGGAGCGGGTAACTTTTTAACTCGTTTAACTGCAATTTTTACAGCCTTGTTTTTTGCTACGAGCTTAACTTTGGCTGTTTTTGCAAAAAAACAAACAGCTGATGCGTATAGCTTAAAATCTGCTCAAACCACGACCTCTGCACCAGTAACATCGCCTGAAACTTCATCAAACGCACCTAAAACAACTCAATAAGTTGAATTAGCACTTTCCTTTTTATATTTAAAGGAATAGAATGCGTCCCACAAAGCTGCGGTGGTGGTGGAATTGGTAGACACGCTACCTTGAGGTGGTAGTGCTTTCGGGCGTGGGGGTTCAAGTCCCCCCTTCCGCACCAAGCTTAATAACCAGTAAGTTTGGTGTATGCAGTGATGTTGTTGATGCGGGATGGAGCAGTCTGGTAGCTCGTCGGGCTCATAACCCGAAGGTCGTTGGTTCAAATCCAGCTCCCGCTACCATTTGATTAAGGTGCAACTTAATCAAGCAAATATAAAAAACTTAAATTGACTTTTTTTTATATTTGTATATAATTTTGCACATTGATGCGGGATGGAGCAGTCTGGTAGCTCGTCGGGCTCATAACCCGAAGGTCGTTGGTTCAAATCCAGCTCCCGCTACCAAGTTTCTAAAAGAGGCTCACAATAAGGTGGGCCTTTTTGCACAGTGGACTTCGGTTTTCTGTGTAACATAGGGGCGATTTACGCCCTTTTTTATTGGTTGTTTAGCTATCGTGTAGTGTTCGACATCAATTGGTCAAATAGTCGTGCTTCACTATACGGTTAAGATTGATTGGCTCGCATGAGAGCGACGAGAGTAAATGAAATTATCAAATAAATCTCAAGCATTGTATGATCTAATCGCGCCAGCAGTAGCTGCGTGTGGTGTAGATCTATGGGGGATTGAATTCCTACCACAAGGTAAACGTTCTTTATTACGTATTTATATTGATAAAGCAGTTGATGAGAATGTTGAACCTATCTTGAATGAAGATGGCGAAGTTGAACAAGGGCGTGGTATTGGCGTTCAAGATTGTGTTTTAGTGACACAACAAGTGGGTGCAATGCTTGATGTTCATGATCCAATTTCAGGTGAATATGCTTTAGAAGTCTCTTCGCCAGGCTGGGATCGTCCATTTTTCCAACTCAATCAATTGCCTGCTTATATTGGGCAACAAGTGGCTTTACGATTAATTGCTGCCGTCGAAAATCGTCGTAAGTTTCAGGCGAAATTACTTTCTGTAGACTTAGAAAATGAAATCATTCAAGTTGAAGTGGAAGGTAAGCATGTGCTTGAAATTGATAGTAATAATATTGATAAAGCAAATTTAATCTATCAAGACTAATATTAACTTAATTTTATAAGAAATCGGTAGGTGACTTATGGGCCGCGAAATTCTTACCGTTGCAGAAACGGTTAGTAATGAAAAAGGTGTTAGTCGTGAGGCGATCTTCCAAGCATTAGAGCAAGCACTTGTTGCAGCAACGAAGAAAAAGTTTTACGAAGGAACCCATTCAGAAGAAGCACAGCTTCGTATTGAGATTGATCGTAAAACAGGTGATTATCGCACTTTCCGTCAGTGGACAGTTGTGGCGGATGAAGATCATGAAATGCCAGCTTGCCAAGATGCAATCTCAGATGTTGATCCATCAAAATGGTCAATCGGTGATGTGCGTGAGCTAGAAGTTGAGTCAATTGAGTTTGGTCGTATTGCTGCTCAAATTGCGAAACAAGTCATTGTACAAAAGATTCGTGAAGCTGAGCGTGCTTTGGTTGCCGATGCCTATGAATCTAAAGTGGGTGAGTTGATTTACGGCGAAGTCAAAAAACAAACCAAAGATGGTTTCATCATTGATCTAGGTGATAACGCTGAAGCTTACTTGGCGCGTGAAGAAACCATTCATAAAGAAATTTTGCGTCCTAAGCAACGTATCAATGCCATTTTATACAGCGTAAACCGCGAAGGTCGTGGCGCGCAATTATTATTATCTCGTGCTCGTCCTGAGATGTTAATTGCATTGATGAAAAAAGAAATTCCAGAAATTTCTGAAGAAATCATCGAAATTAAAGCAGCTGCTCGTCAACCAGGTGTTCGTGCTAAAATTGCAGTGAAAACTAATGACCATCGTATTGACCCTGTAGGTGCATGTATTGGTATGCGTGGTACACGTATTCAAGCAGTACAACAAGAGTTGAACGGTGAGCGTATTGATGTCGTGGTGTGGTCAGATGATCCAGCACAATATATTGCAAGCGCATTAGAGCCAGCTGATGTATCAGGTATTGTGCTAGATGAAGATGCACGTAGTGCAGATATTATCTTCGCAACGAATGATCAGTTAGCACGTGCAATTGGTTCGCAAGGGCAAAATGTTCGTTTAGCATCGGAATTGACGGGTTATAAACTCGACATGATGTTAGAAGAAGAGTATCGTGCTCGTCAGCAAAATGAAGCACAACAGTATTTAGATATGTTTGTTACACGTCTCGATATTGAAGAAGATTTAGCAATGGCATTGGTGGAAATGGGCTTTACTTCATTAGAAGAGATTGCTTATGTTCCAGCTGAAACATTTGATGAAATTGAACTAGATGCAGATTTAGTTGAATTGCTTCAAAGCCGTGCTAAAGAGGCTGCTTTAACTGATGCACTGAAACAGCAAGAAAATATTCAAGAGCCAAGCGCAGAACTTCTCGGTATGGATGGTATGACCACTGAGATTGCTTATGCATTGGCGGCGCGTGGTGTGATTACAATTGATGATTTGGCTGATCAAGCGACTGATGATATTTCGGATATCGAAGGTTTAGGTCATGACAAAGCAGGTCAATTGATCATGAAAGCACGTGAATCATGGTTTAACTAGGAGATAATAGATGACGGACAAGTCGATTCAAGAGTTAGCGCTCAGCGTAGAACGTCCTGTAGAGAAACTCCTAGAGCAGGTTCGCGAAGCAGGTCTACCACAGCGTAAAGCAGATGACATTATTACCACTGAACAGCAGGATACTTTGGTTAATCACCTGAAAAAAGTACATGGTCAAGGCAGTGGTAACACAGGAAAAATTGCGTTGAAACGTACAACAACCCATACAGCCAAAGTCACCAGTACTTCGGGTAAAGCAAAAAGTATCAATGTTGAGGTGCGTAAAAAGCAGGTTTTTGCCAAGCCAAATCCAGAGCAGATCGCCGCAGAAGCCAAAGCACGTGCAGAAGCAGATGCTAAAGTACGCGCAGAGCAAAATGCACGTGATTTAGCTGTTCAAAAT
This sequence comes from Acinetobacter sp. ANC5681, assembly GCF_023488045.1. Classification (NCBI taxonomy): domain Bacteria; kingdom Pseudomonadati; phylum Pseudomonadota; class Gammaproteobacteria; order Moraxellales; family Moraxellaceae; genus Acinetobacter; species Acinetobacter sp. ANC5681. The sequence goes on along the minus strand of NZ_JAMFKZ010000002.1, from coordinate 203,362 downwards.
GCACGTGATGTAGCTGAACAAAAAGCCAATGCAACGTTAGAAGCAATGCGTGCAGCACATACTTCTGAGAGTGCTTCACAAGCTCCTGCAAAAACCGCAGTTGTGGTGAAGAAACGGGGTAGCGACAAGGTAATTAAAGCACCTGTTGTCAAGCCAACAGAAACACCTGAACAGAAAAAAGCCCGTGAAGCAGAAGCAGCCAAGTTAAAGGCGACTGAAGAAGCTGTACGCCGTAAAGCTGCGGAAGAAGCACAGAAGCGTACACTGGAGCAAATGCGCCAGATGGCTTCAAAATATTCAAGTGATGATGCAACCACAACCATTCGTGTGATTGATGATTCACCTTTAGCCGCTGGACTTGTTGGTCAGGCATATGAAGATTCTTTCAACAAGGAAGACCGTGAAATCAAGCGTGGTGGTGCGACTGCAAATCCACGTGCAAGCAAGAAAGGTGGCCGAGGTGGTGATGCTCAGGCTGAGCAGAGCTTCAGCAAAAGTCATCATAAGCGCGGTTTGAAAACCAGCCAATCCAACAAGCATGGTTTTGAAAAACCTGTGAAAAAACAGGTTTATGATGTTGAGATTGGTGAGAAGATTATCGTTGCCGATCTTGCACAAAAAATGGCGGTTAAGGTTCGTGAAGTCATTAAGACCCTGATGAAAATGGGTGAACTTGTTACTCAAAACCAAGCGATTGATCAAGATACAGCAGTATTGGTAGTTGAAGAATTGGGTCACAATCCAGTTTTAGTTTCTGATACACAAGCAGAAGACAACTTATTAGTTGCAGCTGAAGAAGCTCGTGGCGAACAAACGACTCGTCCGCCAGTGGTCACAATCATGGGTCACGTTGACCATGGTAAGACATCGTTACTTGATCGCATTCGTCGTTCTAAAGTGGCGGCAGGCGAAGCGGGTGGTATTACCCAGCATATCGGTGCATACCATGTTGAGACCGAGAAAGGCATTATTACTTTCTTAGATACACCAGGACATGCTGCGTTTACATCAATGCGTGCCCGTGGTGCGAAAGCGACTGATATCGTGGTACTTGTTGTTGCTGCTGATGATGGTGTGATGCCACAAACAGCGGAAGCAATTGACCATGCGCGTGCTGCGGGTACACCGATTATTGTTGCTATTAACAAGATGGACAAAGAATCTGCTGATGTCGATCGTGTATTAAATGAATTAGCACATAAAGAAATCGTGCCTGAAGAATGGGGTGGGGATACACCTATCGCTAAAGTTTCAGCACACTCTGGTGCGGGTATCGATGAGTTACTTGATCTCATCTTGATCCAAGCTGAATTGATGGAGCTTAAAGCTTCAGCAGAAGGCGCGGCGCAAGGTGTGGTGATTGAAGCACGTGTTGACAAAGGTCGTGGTGCGGTAACATCAATTTTGGTACAAAATGGTACATTGAACATTGGTGATTTGGTTCTTGCGGGTTCATCTTATGGTCGTGTACGTGCGATGGTTGATGAAAATGGTCAACGTATCACCTCAGCGGGTCCTTCAATTCCAGTTGAAATTTTAGGTTTACCTGATGCACCAATGGCAGGTGATGAAGTTCTTGTCGTGAATGATGAGAAGAAAGCACGTGAAGTTGCAGATGCTCGTTCAGATCGTGAACGTCATAAGCGTCTAGAGCGTGCCAGTGCAATGCGTCTTGAAAACATCATGGCATCTATGGGTAAAAAAGATATTCCTTATGTGAATGTCGTACTCAAAACAGATGTACGTGGTACTTTAGAAGCATTACATGTTGCGCTTGATGAACTTTCTACAGATGAAGTGAAAGTCCGCATCATTGGTTCTGGTGTTGGTGCAATCACTGAGTCAGATGTGACTTTAGCTGAATCTTCAGAAGCAGTATTATTAGGTTTCAACGTTCGTGCAGATAACACGGCTCGTCAAAAATCTGATCAAGATGGCATCGATATTCGTTATTACAGCGTCATCTATCATTTAATTGATGATGTAAAAGCTGCAATGAGCGGTAAGCTTGCACCTGAACATCGTGAAACGATCTTGGGTGTTGCAGAAGTACGTGAAGTCTTCCACTCAAGTAAGTTTGGTGCAGCAGCTGGCTGTATGGTACTTGAAGGTACATTGCATCGTAATAAACCGATTCGCGTATTACGTGATGACGTGGTTGTATTCCAAGGTGAACTTGAATCTCTTCGTCGTTATAAAGAAGTGGTTGAAGAAGTTCGTGCTGGTATGGAATGTGGCCTTGCAGTCAAAGGCTATAAAGACATCAAAGTTAAAGACAAGATCGAAGTCTATGATGTTCAATTGATTAAACGGAGTCTTTAATGGCGGGTAGCCAACGCTTAAAGCGCATGGCGGATTCAGTACAACGTGAGTTGTCTGAGCTGATCCGTCAAGAGCTTAAAGATCCTCGCTTAGGTGGTCTAGTGACCATCTCTGCGGTGAAAGTCAGTGCAGACATGGGTTATGCTGAAGTTTATGTCACTGTGATGGGACGTGAACTTGGTGATGAGCAAAGTGAAGTCGCAAATAAAGAAACTTTAGATGTATTGAATAAAGCTTCTGGTTTCTTGCGTCATGAATTGAGCCGTCGTATCAAGACACGTATTACGCCAAGATTGCGTTTCCATTACGATAAAACGAATGCCTATGGTAACTATATGTTTGGTCTGATCGCGGAAGCTGTGAAGGATCTGCCTGAACAAGGGCAAGATGATAAAGAATAAGTTCTAAAAGAAAGCCACCTTCGGGTGGCTTTCTTTTGTGCTATAGATCATTGTTTAGATTGATATGATTTTTTCTATTAAAATTATATCTTTCAGTGAGTTAATTGGTTTAGGCTTTCTAAAACTTAAAAAAATACATTGAGCTCAATAAAAAGACCAACTTAAAGTTGATCTTTCTTTTCTGCATTACGACGATAACGTTGCCACGGTAGCGGACGATTTAAAGCTTCTGGAACATCACCACTGGTTGAACGCAAACGTAAATGAATTGCAGCTTGTGCCATTAAATTTGCAGATACTGGGGCAGTAATAAAGGCAAATAAAGTAATCAATAATTCAGCAAAACCGAAACGACCTTGAGTCGCTCCAAATACCATAGCTGCAATTAAAAAACTCCCCAAGCCTAACGTACTTGATTTAGTCGGTGCATGCAAACGCATAAATAAGTCGGGTAGGCGAATCATTCCGATTGAACCTACGAGCATAAAAAATGCACCAAAGATCAAAAAGAACGAAATGATAATCTCAAAAATTATTTGCATAAACTCTCCTTAATCAATCACATGTCCAGTGGTAAAATAGCGAGCCAGTGCAACAGTTGAAACGAAACCGAGCATCGCCACCAATAAAGCACCTTCAAATACATTGGTACTTGCCCAATAGATGCCTAACACCACGATCAGGCATGTTGCATTAAGAAAAAGAGTATCGAGTGCTAACAAGCGATCAACAACAGATGGCCCAATGATCATGCGGATGAGACAAAGAAACATGGAGATCGTGATCGCTACTAAACTAATTGCAAGTGCATAAGGTAAAATGGTCATTTTGCTGCTCCTTCTGCAATCTTTACATCAAAGATTTCGAGCAAAGGTAGCTCATAACGATTTTTGATGTCTTGAATATCTAATTCAGCATTATCGGTACTGAGTGCATGAACTAAAATATCTCCTCGCTCTTGATCAATCCCTGCGGATACTGTACCTGGTGTTGTTGTAATGATCATTGCGAGTAGCGTATTTACTTGCTCATGTTCAGTTTCTAATGGCACGCGATACCATTTTGGATGTAACTCATCCATTGGTCCAAGCACCATTTTAGCTACACGAAAGTTGGAAATCACAATATCCCATAGCACCACAAAAAAAAGTTTGATTGCAGGTAACCAATGAATATGTGGTGTACGTGCAATAAAAGGACTTACCAAACGTGAAACAAAGATACCTAATAGAATTGCAATAAAAATATCTGTGATGTCCAAACTATGCGACAGCATGAGCCAAGTCACAAAAATTAAAAATGACACAAAGGGGTGGGGAAACCAACGATCAAGCAAAGCACGTTTTTGCATTAGTGTTCCTCCATCGGTTTTAATTGTGTGGCATTTGGAATAGTTGGATTTGACAAAGTTTGCTCAGCAATTTGACGTTGTTTATATTCCGAAATATGTTCGCCTTGTAGCGTCGGTTTTGAGATAACATCTGGAATTAATACCGCATTATGATCCTCAACCTCGCCACCATATTTAGTTTCAGGCAAATATGCTTCATCAAATGGCTGCACGCTAATGGCACGACCTTGACTATCATGTTTTAGAATCGCTTGTTGATAAAGCGCATGATTTTGAATTTGTTGTGCAGTTGAAGTTGTATAACGCTGAATTGGTGCTGCAAATACAACATAACTCATCAAAGCAATCAGTAATACATAGATTGCTTTGTCATTCCGATGAGGTGCTGTATCAGGTAGTGATTGAAAAGCGATATATGCTGATTCTTTAGGATTTTCTTCGGGTGGGCTAGCACGCCAAAAAAGGATAAAACCAACACGTGTGAATGCGATAATGCTAAGTAAGCTCACAATTAGAATAACAGCAATAATCCAACCCTGATAAGGCGTTTCAGCGGTAGCCTGTAAGATAAAAACTTTACCTAGAAAACCACTGAAAGGGGGTAAACCTGCCATCATGAGTGCAATGGTAAAATAAGTAAAAGCAGCCGCTTTTTCCTGTTTGATTTTCGGTGCAACTTTTAAATGATCTTTGAATGAACCACGTTGCGCAGTCATCCAACCACAAAATAAATAGAATGCAGCAGCAATTAGGGTACTGTGGACTAAATAATACAATGCTGCTGACCATGCTTGAGTATTCAACATGGCAATAGCGATGAGTAATGTTCCAATCGATGACAACACCATAAAGCCAACAAAACGGCGTAAGCGTTCAGCAGCAATTGCACCGATTACACCATAGAATGAAGTAATCAAGCCAATCATTAATAAGCAGTTTTTGAAAATACTTTGTGCCATTGCATCATCAAAAACAGTACCATTGACACGTAGAATGGCATAAATACCAACTTTGGTCATAATAGTAAAAATTGCAGCAACGGGTGTGCTTGCAACAGCATAGGTTTTTGGTAGCCAAAAGCCGACAGGTAGCATTGCTGCTTTGATCCCAAATACCACAAACAGTAACAAGCCACCCGCGATTGCAAGTTTATGTTGATCGCTGTCTAAGGTTGGGATAAGGCGACTCACATCAGCCATATTTAAACTACCAACGCTGCCGTAGATCATCCCTAAACCAATCAAAAATAGCGCTGATGCGAGTAAGTTAATCGTGACGTAATGTATGCCTAGCTGGAAACGTGGTCGCCCTTGACCATGTAATAGCAATACATAAGATGCCATTAACAGGATTTCAAAAAACACGAATAAGTTAAATAAGTCACCTGTCAGGAATGCACCGGCTATACCCATTAACAAAAAATGGAACATGGTGTGGAAATAGCGCCCACGGGTATCCCAGTTATCACTTGCATACCAAATGACAGGCAATGCAAGTGCATAAGTCAGCACCAACATGAACGCAGCGAGACGATCGAGAACTAAAACAATTCCAAAAGGAGCAGACCATTCACCAAGTTGATAGACGGTAACTTGACCTGTATTGGCGATCATCAAATAACTGATTGCTGTGATTAAGCCTAGAAGTGCAGAACCTAAGCTAATGCCACGTCGCCAAGGTTGGCGCCAATCCTGTTTTAGAGAACCAGACCCAGGATTGCCTAATAAAAGTAGTAAAAAACTCGTAAATGCTGGAATTAAAATACTTAAAATAGGAGTATGAGCATGCCAAAAATTATTGAAATCAAACATTATGGCTCATCCTCACGTGGGTCATAAGTCACAGTTGCTTCTTCTTTGGAGTCAACATGATCCGTGCCCGATTCATAACGGCTGCGTAAAGCAAGTTGTACAATAAAAGCGGTTGTTGCAAAACCAATCACAATCGCAGTGAGTACCAACGCTTGCGGTAACGGATCTGTTACTTTAGTTGTTTCTGTAATGATTGCAGGTGCATTAATTTGAATACGACCGACTGCAAATAAAAATAAATTTACGGCATAACCGATCATGGCCAGACCGAGTACGACAGGAAAGGTTCTGGCACGTAAAATTAAATAGATGCCTGTTGCTGTTAGCAGACCAATTCCCGAAGCGAGCAAAAACTCAATACTAACCATGTTTATTTATCTCCACTTGGAACAGGTCCTGACATACTTGAGTGACGCGAATCCCCTAAGACTGAAATTAGCAGCATTGTCGCGCCAACAACGGTCATATAAACCCCGAGATCAAATGACACAGCCGAAGCTAAATGCATTTTTCCAAATAATGGTGGTTCTATATAAATATGTGCTGTTGTTAAGAATGGGCGTGTCCAAAACCAAGCTGCAATACCTGTTAAACCTGCAATTGCTAAACCTGAGCCAATCCAAATCTCATATAAACGACCAGATTTTGCTTTGATCAGTTGTTCAGTTCTATCCTGACCTAAAACAATATATTGAATAATCAGCGCCATTGCCGTGATCAGACCTGCAATGAAGCCACCCCCCGGATAGTTATGACCACGCATAAAAATGTAGATACTGACGACAAGGGCGAGGGGAAGTACCCATGAGGCTGAAATACGTAACATCAATGGTGAAGGGTTAAAACGATAAGATAAACCTTGTGTCATGGTGGTGCCATGTGCACGCATACCATCCATGAGACACAGTGCTCCTATTGCTGCAATACCCAATACTGTAATTTCACCGAAGGTATCAAAACCACGGAAATCAACAAGGATAACATTGACAACGTTTGAACCACCGCCTAGTGGGAGGGATTGTTGTAAGAAGAACCATGAGATTGAATTATGTTCTCGCGTTAATATTAGCCATGTAATCCAACCAATACCGATACCACCTGCGATTGCTAAGCTTGCATCTCGCCAACGGCGTGGACGGCTCGATTCGTAAGGGGTCAACTGCGGTAATAGCGATAAGCTCATCAACAATAAAACAGTAGTAACAACGTCAACTGTGATCTGAGTGAGTGCAAGATCTGGTGCAGATAAGGTGACAAACACCATGGTGACGACAAGTCCAACAGCACCACTAATTAAAACAGCTTTAATCCGTTCGTGGTGGAACCACAACATCATCCAACAGCCCGAGAATAATGTGAGCCATAAGACCACAGCAATCCATGGAGCATGGGTAAGCTCACGTGTGCCAGTTGTTAATCCCTGATTGAATAAAGGTAAACCCACCATGATAATGCTAAAGAAAACAATCCAAAGAAGATAACTTTGTAGAGAACCTGTTTCAGTCTTTTGTTTGATTTTTCGACTGGTAATTAAGAGATGCTTCAGGAATGATTCAAATAAAAGTTTGCCTTGGAATTTACCTAAATAAGGGTCTAAGTCAATTTTACGTAAACGCTCATTTTTAATGAGGCTAAAGTAAAATAAACCACCACCCATTAATGCAACTAGACTCATGATTAAAGGTGCATTAATACCGTGCCAAATCGCTAAGTGAACACCCTCAAATTCAGGTTGAGCCAAACTCGCGCGCGTCACACTATTCACGACTGTTCCAGCCAATAGTGCAGGCAGAATGCCGACCAGAATACATAATGTCGCTAATATAATCGCAGGTAAGCGCATTCCAAGAGGCGGTTCGTGTGCATCTTTATTAGGAACGTGTTTACCAAGCCCACCATCAAAGAACACGCCATGTACCAAGCGAATAGAATAAGTAACAGCAAAAATACCGGATAAAGTTGCCACGATCGCTGCAATTATCATTACTGGACCTGATAGGTTTGCCAGTAATTCCGTAAAGAACATCTCTTTGGAAATAAAGCCATTGGTTAGCGGTACACCAGCCATCGAAGCAGCGGTGATCATGGTTAAAGTACCTGTGAACGGAAGAAGTTGCCAGATACCACTGAGCTTACGTAAATCCCGTGTACCCGTTTCGTGATCAATAATCCCTGCAATCATAAAGAGTGCAGCCTTAAAAGTGGCATGGTTGATGATGTGGAAAATGGCTGCCGCAACTGCAAGTGGGGAACCGATGCCGAGTAAACAAACAATCAAACCTAAATGGCTGATGGTTGAATAAGCTAAAAGCCCTTTGAGATCTTCTTTAAATATGGCGAAACCCGCTGCCATACATAAAGTGAATAAACCGACGAAAGTTACGATATTGTGGTACAACGCTGCCCCAATAAAGAGTGGCGCTAAGCGGGCTAATAAAAATATACCTGCTTTCACCATCGTTGCTGAATGGAGATAGGCTGAAACAGGCGTAGGTGCTGCCATTGCATTTGGCAACCAAAAGTGAAATGGGAATTGCGCACTTTTGGTAAATGAACCTAGTAAAATGAGCAGTAGAGTGGGAACAAATAATTGATGCTGCTGAATAGACTCTTTCATTAACACCAATTGGTCAATCTGGTAAGTACCTGCCATCTGTCCTAAGAGGACAAAGCCCCCTAGCATTGCCAAACCGCCCATCCCTGTGATCGTGAGTGCCATACGCGCACCACGTTGGGCGGCATCATATTGACTCCAATAGCCCACGAGCAAGAATGAAGAAATACTGGTCATTTCCCAAAATACCAGTAAGATAATCAAATTGTTGGAAAGTGAAATCCCAAGCATCGCTGCCATGAATAGCATGAGCAACTGATACAGTTTACTGAGTGAGTTTTTGGGGCTGAGATAATAATAGGCATAAATATAAATCAGTGTGCCGATCCCACTAATCAGTAAACCGAACAATAATCCTAATGCATCAAGGCGAAAACTAAGATTGATGCCCAGTTGTGGAAGCCATTCCCAACTCTGTTGCAGGGCATTACCCTGTAAAACCGTTTCAGCTTGGCTAAGCAATAAAATAAAACAACTCAGGCTAATGCCAATTGCTCCAATTGCCGTCACACCCCGTGAAATACGTTGCAATTGTGAGACAAGGGTTGTGCCAAGTATGAGAGGTAATAAAATAATAATCGGTAGCACACTGGTATCCATGTCGATGATTTAGGTCGAGAGAGACCTAATGGTGGATTTTCTTCCAAGACTTAAGGCGTTCAAAGAGAAAGCCAAAGTTTCAAGTCTCGAAACCCAATCAAGTTAACGGAAAGAGCAAGTTGTATTGCACAACTTGAAAGTAAAAAATGAATTTTATTTTACTATAAAAAATCAACAAAAATCTGATGTTATTACATGAAACTAACAACATCTTTGTCGCTAAAACTTGTCTATCAACGTTTTTTATTCGCTATTTAATTGAATATTTTCCATTCGATTATCTGTATACATAAGAGGAATAGAGATCTGGTCTTGGATCAAATGCGCATCCCTACAATCTAGTGTTTTCAGTACAGAACACCTATTTAAAAGAAAAAATTGACCTCTAGTTTATAAGGATTAATGATGCAATCAATCTTAAAGCCCAATATCAAATTGATCTCTCTTGAGGGGTATCATCAATTTTAAGTAGATGAAGTAAATGACTCTTTTCTTGTTCATCAAGCGCTTGGATTTGATGCAAGAGTTCATCAACTTTACTGACCAAATTTTCTGATTCTAATAAGTGTTGATTCTGCTGCAAGAGAATGCTTTCTGATTGACTTAACTCATTATAGAGTTGTGAAAGTTGTTGTTGAGATTTCTCAAGATTAATCTCATAAATTTCTTTATCACCTAACCTGAAGCATTGATATTCTAAAGCATGTTCTAATAATTCATCGCGATTGCCTGAAGCAATAATTTGTAGTCTTGGAAATGCTTGATGCAAACGCTCTAAAATTTCAGCACTCATATTTTGATCTAACTGATGCTCAATTTGATCAATTAATAATATGCCTTCACCTTCTAAACATGGGTCGAAACAATGTGGATTAAGTAAGCATAAACGACGTGTAATGTCACCGACCAATGCAATCCATGATTTAAGAGAGGCCGATAATTGCTGAAAGGGAATGGTCTGATCTTTGTAACGCACCATTAATTGAAGTTTAGGAATATATTGAATATAGATATCATTCAATTCTGGAAAGATGGTATGTAAGCCTTTTTTCAGCGCATATAAATTAGGTGCTGAGAGTTGTTTAGGATGATTCATCAGTTCTTGTTGTAATTGCTGCAAAACCTCTGATTGATTCTGCTGACTGAAATCGTTGCCAATAAGACGTCTGACGATATGGGCAGAGTGAGCATTTTCAACATCACTAATTTCCCGTAGCCACTCAAAGAAACGCGCAAAAGTTGTGTATGGAATCGCTGTTAAATCGTAGGCAGCAATATCTTGTAGTGTTCCTGGTGCATTCTTGCTTTGTAAATTAACCTCTTGTACAAAGCGTTCGGCAGGATAATACGCAATTAACGGTAATCCAAATAATGGATCTTGAAGACTGGTTTTTTGGTATAGCGATACCATTTGATCAAGTTGCTGCGTTTCAACTTGGCTAATTCCAACGCCTTGACTGTTAAACGTTTTAAATAACTTCCAACTACAATTCTGAGTGTCAGTCGTTTGTGCAGAGCTACTTTCTGGTAGATGATGAGTTAATTCACTGCTCATTCTAACTTGGACTTGAACTTTGGCTTGTAAGCGTGTCAACAAAATATCTTGATCAGCAATCACGACACCTGCGGTACGAATATCTTTATAACGTGCGGAAAACCACGTTAAGGCTTGGTAGATATTTTTTAAAATTGTGGTTTTGCCTGTAGCTTGCTCACCTAAGATAAGTGTAATTGGGCGTTGAGTCGGTTGAAATTCAATGGTTAAGTCGCGAAACATGCCAACATGTTTAAATAGCACTGATTCAAGTTGCATAAGCTCTCCCTGAACATAAGCGCTTTAACCTACGGACTAGCGAAGACTTGAGGGAGCGCCCCGTTTTAATTGTTGTATTAAATCGTAAAGATGATGAATATTTAAACTTACTTTAGCACGAGTACAGGCAACATAAAGTAGTCTTAATTCCTCATCTGTAATTTTATGTTCTAGGCCATTTATTTTAAATTGGTAATCATCTTCAATATGCACACGATTCCATTCCAAGCCTTTGGCTTTGTGTGCAGTTGAAATAACATAATCTGCTTGTTCAATCGGCGTGATTTTGGCAAGTGCTTTCTTGAGTGGCTCAGTACCATGATCATCGACCAGCTTTACTAAAGGTTTGATGTCGCTACCATCATTGGTTTCGCAATATTCATGCACATCATGCCATGAATTAAACCAAGCCAGTTCAGGCACATCAGTGATTCGTTTGCCTTGTTTAAGTAAACTAGCGGCATCCACAAAACGACTGAGTTTCTGATGATCAGCTTGTAAGCTGACTTTGTCGCCATGCACTAAACCAGAAAGTAGGAGTTCCATTGCACGTGCATTGGTACGACATAAAATGGCATCGCGCATTTTGGTGTGGGGTTTATTCACCACACTCGATTTAACATTTGGATTGCCCAATAGTGGAACAGTTTCGTTTAATGCACCAAGCAGACTATTGGCAACATCAGCAATCGCATCACCAAAACGGAAAGAGGTGGTTAAACGGCTTTCATGTAAAGGCATCTGTTGCATTGCATTGACTGCACCACGCCACGCATAAATTTGCTGATGTGCATCACCGACATAAATCACTTGTGTGCTTTTTTGACGTAGTAAAATACCCAACATGAGTGGGTCAGCATCTTGTGCTTCATCAAACAGAACATAATCTGTTGGAATATTGGGTTCTGATAATGCCCAAAGTTTGAGGTAAATATCGTGACCAATCCCTGCTTGATGGTTTTGATCAATTGACTCTAACCAACGGCGTTCAACTGCTGGATATAAGTGTTGTTGTAACGATTCAATATCATCTTGGTGTAACCAGCTTGGCGCTTGAATATGGCGAGGGGCAGGGTATTGTGAGCTGGTCGAGCAGAAATAGCTGACAGCATTGGCGACCAAACTCGCAAGACGACTTGGCATCAGTACATATTTTTCATAACGTCCGCCCATGAGACGGCGGAGCGTAATAGGTTCTAAACGATATTCTTTAGCGATAAAACTTGGGCTTAAGCGAGGTAGTCGTAATTTATCAGTCACGCCACGCGGTACGCTACGAAAGGCAAGAGAGTGAAAGGTACGACAATTGACATTGCCGTGAAATTTACTCTGTGCTTCAGATGCAATCGCTTTGTTAAAAGCCAAATACATACCACGCCGTTCGGGCATGGCATCACTGATCATTTGTAAAGTTGTCGTTTTACCTGTGCCAGCATAGGCAATCACTTTAAAGGACTGCCCTAAACGCGCGTTATCTATTGCAATCGCTTGCTCATAGGTAGCTTTGGGTTTCTCGATATTCGACACAGGCGAGGTTTACGCTTCTTGACTACGATTGGCTTTTTCAACCAAGCCAGATAGACCTTGGCGACGAGCAAGTTCATCAAGGACTTCTTGTGGATCAAGGTCGAAGTAGCCGAGCATGACAATACTGTGGAACCATAAATCTGCAACTTCATAAATCAGATCGTGCTTATTTTCTAAAGAAGCATGTGCTGCATAATCTTTGGCTGCAATAATGCTTTCCACACTTTCTTCGCCGACTTTTTCTAAAATTTTATTGATGCCTTTTTTGTATAGGCTGGCAACATAAGAACTATCTGCTTCAGCCTGTTTGCGTTCCTGCATCAGGCGACCCAAATGACTGAGTACATCCACCTGTTCGCTATGCGTATGGTCATGCGTTTCTGCTTTGGCAGATGCGCCATAAATGGCAGTTGGGTCTTTCAACTGTGCATCAACAATTTCCCAGCCTTGTGGCGTGAGTTTACGATAAAAACAAGACTCCCGACCTGTATGGCAGGCAATGCCACCATGTTGTTCAATTTGTAGGATGATGACATCGGCATCGCAATCGAGACGGATTTCATGCACGGTTTGAAAGTGTCCTGATTCTTCGCCTTTGTGCCACAATTTTTGACGTGAACGTGAGTAATACACGGCTTGATTTTTTTCAGCAGTCAGTTGTAATGCCTCACGGTTCATCCATGCAACCATTAACACTCGACCAGTCTGATGATGTTGTGCAATGGCAGGAATAAGACCATTGGAATCAAATTTAACTTCATCTAACCAGTTTGACATGAGTGAAAAATCCATTGAGTGGAAAGCCGTTAGTGTAGCGTTTGTAACTAGGGTTGGCTATGCTTGTTGGGTAAAAAATGCTTTAGGTGCTGGGTTGGATTAGCCGCTCATCACCAAAATTATAATGGGCGAACATAGTTCGGTTCCCACATCTCATCTGGAATTGTAGAGACGAACGGTGTTCGCCTGTATCTCAATCATATAGGTTGAACTATGCATCTTATTATTGTTTGGCAATCTCATCTATTGTATTTGCTGAAACATACCAGTTTTTAAGCCTGAAATGGTAATCGCCATTTCTTTACGAAAATAAGGGATTTGATACATCCACGGAAAAGTAAGATCACGTAAACCGCCTGCCCACCAGTGATCAGATTGATAAAGTGGTGTGAGCAAACGACTGAGGAATTGATAAAACTGGGTTGAGGAACGACGCTGTTGGTGATAGTTTTGCCACAACATTGCCGGTCAATCTGTTGATTTTTCCTGGCACGCTGCAAGGACTGTGAAAAGGCCCATGCATCTAAAAGTGCCATATTTGCCCCTTGTCCGAGTTGTGGGCTCATGGCATGTGCAGCATCACCAATCATACCGATTCGACCTTGTCCATATCGAGACATCACCACATCACGATACTGTGCCGAGAGCCACAGTGGTTGATTTTGTTCATCCAATAAAAGCTGTGGGTAGAGCGGTGAATCCCCAAGCCATACAGATTTGGGGCTGCCTGATGGTAATGGCTATTGACCAAAAGTTATTTATTGGCGAGTTGCCCTTCAAGTCCTGTCACTTTTGCACCCAGTTTGAGGGCTTCATCTAATACGCCAAGACGTTCAAAAACGGCTAAGCCCGCAGGTTGTAACAGTAAACCTGCGCCAACAGGTGCAAGTTCATCGACCTGTTCAAACAGTGTCACCTGATGACTTTGCCGAGCCAAAAAAATTGCTGTTGCGAGCCTAGCCGTCCCTGCACCAATAATGGCAAAATGAGGTATTTTCATTAGTAATGAAAATTCACACCCAAAGAGGCATAGCCATATTTACGATCTAAACGTGAAGCAGTCACCCCGTTATAAAGAAAGGGGATATTACTTACAAAATTGCGTTTAAATAAATAACCTTCAACGAAAGGCGTAATATTCGGTGTAACGTCGTAACTAAAACGTGCGGAAAAAGTATGATTATCTTTCAATGCACTATTGCCAAAATGATTGACGCGATCATCAATGTCATTACGCCATAAACGCTGATATTGATAAGCAAGCTGACTTTCAAATTGTTGATAGCGCCAATTCCATGAACCTCCAATAGCGGCGTAATAAGCATCGTAATTTAAATCTTTATCGACATCGAGATTGAAATCGGATGCTGAACCCGAAATATTGAGCTCATTAATAATCGCATTGTCAATCTGGCACGGTTCAGCTAGAGAACCAGTGTAATGGTTGTTTTTATTAATATTCAAGTTGACTAAACAACCCTGATATTTGGCTTGGGTCTTTAAGCTGTCAACTTTCACTTTGCTATAGCCTGTACTGACATACGCATTGAGTTGATTCATAGGATCCAGTTTTCTTGAAAAAATTGCATCAACCTGTAGCTGTATATCAGATGGATCATTGACCCGAACATCATTAAAGGTTCTGTTGTTGATGGTTGTCGGTGTTGTTTTCTTGAGCTGATCTGCGTAGTTGCCCCATAAGCTAAAACGTAAATCCAGAAAATCGTTTTTCTGTAGATTTAAATTTGGGGTATAGGTTGTGGCAACCAACCAACTTTGTAATTTATTGGTATCTTTTGAATAATCAATTTCACGCTGCCAAAAACCAGCTTCTAGTTCAAAATTTGGATAAAGTTGATATTTACCAACGATATGTCCACCTAAATAATCACCTGCATTTTCTGAAGTTGCACCTTCTTTGGCACGGACATCGAACAGGTCAATGGTTTTATTGACGGCATCAATGGCAACATCTACATTCAAGGGTTGTGTTTTTCCTGAAAGTGAGTTGGCTTGCAGGAACATATCATTCGGTGCAGCGTGGAGCAATGAAGGAGAGAGGAGAAGTATCGAAGCTGATAGTAAATTTAAATGTTTCATTATGATCCCATTAAATAGACAATAAAAAAAGAGCCACTATGAAAGCAGCTCTCTTTGTTTAATCATAAAGTTATTCAACCGTAACTTTAGCGCTTGTGCCGTAACCTGTTATAGATTTACTCAATACAGATACGGTGTATTTTGTTGCAAAAGACTTAGATGTCGCTGCAATGATTTGCCCCTTACTTGGTGCTACCACAGCTGTAACCGTTGCTGTGCCTTTTTCACTGTTAAATTTGTTCAGTGAGTTGACTAAGCTAGCAGAGATTTTACCTAAAGTTGTGCTATTTAAAGCAATTTGACCGTTGGACAATACATCAATATCAGTACCTAACGTAAGGTTGGTATTGAGTTCAGAAGTAGTTGATGTAATACCTACGGTAGAGCCTTTTGGTAATGTTGCTGCCGTCAATGTACCATTGGTATATGTTAGGTTGAGCTGATCAGCAGAAATGAGTAACGCTTTGGTTGCTGTTTCAACTTTTAATGCTGCGGCAACAGCTTGATTTGAAGACTTATAACTATCACTTGCAACAAGAGGTACGAGCAGATTGTTCAGGCTCGAGACTTTAATTGGAGTGATTAATGATGCTGCTAATTGGTCGAGTGTATAGCTTGTGCCTTGTAAACTAAGACCATTCAATAGTAAATAATTTGTAAAATTATTTGCTTCAGTAATGGTTTCAGTCGGTACAACAATGCCTGTTGCATCTTCAATGACAGCGAGAGCATCAGTTAATTTATCAGTTGCCGCACCACCAGTTGTTGCTGCTTCAGCGATATCTTTGAGAGCAGATTCAATCTCAGTACTATCCGTTTCCAAGACTTGGCTTAATGCCTGAATCAGATTGACAGTAGTACTGTCATTTTTCTCGGTCAGAATTTTTTCTTGTGCAGCTGTTTTTAATGCTGCCGCAGAGCTAATTTGTGTTGCAGGAAGTGCAGCAAGTGTGGTTTCTACCGTTTTTACATTGGCTGCAATGCTAGCACTAGTTAAGGCAGCAAGGTTAGTTGCAACGTTATCAATATTGCTCTGAAGACTAGCAGGAAGTTTTGCTTTTACATCAGCATCTTTGACAGTAGCCTGAATAATCGCATTAATTGTATTGGTATTACCTAAATCAACAGTGGTTGTACTTGATGTTAATTGGCTGATTAATGCAGTGGCGATTGCTTTTTGAGCAATAGTGCTGGTTAAACTACCATCTGTATTTAGTGTTGTAACCGCTGTGCTGATTTGTTCATTCAGTTGTTGAATAGCTGTGGTTTTAGCTAATAATGCAGCACTGTTTAATGGGTCAGCAGTTAGTAAATTTGTTCCCGGTAAACCTAAAGCCGTTGCAATAGCTGCTGCCTTATCTGTACCTACCGTTGCAACGAGGGTTGTGATTGGCGTAACAACAACATCGATACCTTGAGTATCTGTCAAAGAAATTTTTGGTGCTTCTAGTGTAGCTGTAAATGGCAGACCTGTAGTCGTATCCTGTCCACCTGTCACTTTCAATGCGCTTGCAGTACATCCTTGTGGGAAAGTAAATACCCCATTTTCATCTGTAGTCGCAATTTTATCCTTACATGCAGTTGCTTCATCAGTAAATATAACGGTTGCATTTGCAATAGGACCATCTACCACACGTCCTGTCAGTGTTGCTGCCGCTGGAGGGTTACCTCCAGATGATCCCCCATTGCCTCCACCACAAGCTGTAAGTAAAAGGGCTGAAGAAACGGATAAAGTCAACAAGCTCAATGACAGTTTTTTTGATTTAAACATTATATTATTCCCCGAATATCGGTATTTTAATTGATTCCTGCGTAGTTATAGCAAAGTTTTATAGATGTGATAATGACTTTTTTAAATTTTTTAAGTAAAAATGTATCAATATAAGACATAATAAACAGTTTGTTTATTTAATCTAAATAGATCTCTTGTATTATTTAGTTAAATTTCATTTATCAGTTTAATAAGTGTTCATATCTAAATGATATGCTTGATTTTGTGACATATATCTCATTTTTTTATTTTTAAATGGCTTTACTCAGAGCTAAATCACGAGATTTTTATTATTTTATTCACGATGATTAAATAAATTATTTGTGGGTTTAAAAATGAAATATTTACGTTATAAAAAATCCCTTGCCCATTAAAACAAGGGATTTTTGAACTTATTTCATAATTCGCCAAACTGCAATCAGTGCACTTAATACGATTAAAATGATGGAGACAAACCAAGGACTAATAATCGCAATGGTCAGCAAAATCAACATGGTGCTGCCAAACATCCAACTACGGCGTTGCTGCTGTTGCATTTGCAAACGCATTTGCTGAATTTCACGGAGTTGCTTATCTTGCCAAGCCGATTGATTTTTTAAACCATTTAAACTATCAATTAATAATGTTGGTAAATCTTGAGCGCCTAATAATAGATCTGGAATCTGTTGTCCAATTTCCTTGATATTTTTAACAGGATTCATATTGGCTTTGACCCATTCGGTCAGAATCGGCTTTGCCAGTTTCCAAATATCGAGTTGTGGGTAAAGATCTGTGCCTAAGCCTTCTACGTGTACCAATGTTTTGAGTAATAGCATCAATTGCGGCGGAATTTCCAAATGGAAACGACGTGCAATATCCATCACCTGAATTAAAATTCCTGCGAAATCCAATTGATCCATCGGTTTTGATACCATTGGACCAACAGTGCGGCGCATTTCACGTGACAAGGCATCTTGATCTGTGCCTGGTGGAATCCAACCTGCTTGATGTACGATCTGAATCAGTTGCATAAAGTTGCTATTCATTACTGCAAGCAACATACGGGCAACTGTCATTTGGTCATGTTTGGACAGTTCACCCATGATGGCGCAATCTAGAGCAATAAAACGCGGATTACTTGGGTTAATGGTTTCAACAAACACATTGCCCGGATGCATGTCGGCATGGAAAAAGTTGTCTCGAAATACTTGGGTAAAGAAGATGGTTAAACCTTTTTCAGCCAAGTTTGCGCGATCCATACCCAAACGATCAAAGGTTGTGATATCTGAAATAGGCACACCCGTGATGCGTTCAGCCACCATCACGTCTTTACTATCCATATAGACTTCAGGCACATACATCATGCTGGAGCCTGTAAAGTAGTGGCGCATACGGCGAGTGTTGTCCGCTTCCAGACTCAGGTCAAGCTCATTTAAAATGATCTGACGGTAGTCCTGAATGATCTCGGACAGGTGCAGCGCACGGGCAGCTTCCAGACGGTTTTCCAGCCAGTCACCCAGCCATGCCAAAATTTCAAAGTCCTGAAGAATCTGGTTGCGAATATCAGGACGGGTGACTTTGACCACCACCTCACGGCCATCGTGTAATGCAGCGGTATGTACTTGTGCAATTGAGGCAGCGGCAAGTGGCTGTTCATCAAAACGGGCAAACAAGGTGCCAACATCTGCCTTGAGGGATTCTTGAATCCGCTGTTTGGCCAACTGGGTGTCGTAGGGTTTGACGCGATCTTGCAACAACACCAGTTGTGACAACACTTCTGGCGGAATCAGGTCACGGCGAGTGGAGAGCAGTTGACCCAGCTTAATCGCCAAAGGCCCCATCTCTTCCAGTGCTTGCTTGAGTTTAAGCGGATTCTTTTTTTCACGGCTTGACCAAGCCGCAGGATGCATTTTAATCACACCCAAGGCATGTTGGGCTTTTACAGGTAATTCTTCCGCAGGAAATAAAGTGTCAAGGCGATAATGTGCTGCAATGCGCCAAAGTTCAAATAACCGTCTAACATGCGGAATCATATAAAATCTTACCTAGTTTTGTGTGGATTGCTGGTGTGAATTGAATTGGGCCTGTAATTGCTGGAATCTGGCTTCCAGACGGTCTAGTTCCTGATTGAGCTGGCGGGTCTCCCGATTCAGGTCATCCATTTGCCAGCGTGGGGCAAATAAGCCGCTATCTTCTTTTAGGGCATCTTCAACAAAGAACAGATGGCTTTGCAATGAGCGTTTGAGCTGCTTCGGTGCAAGCTGAATCTTACCCAGTTCATGCGCCAGCTGAGGACCAATCCACGGAGATAGATGTGCGGCAAGGTCAGGTTCTGCCTGCTGCATGATACGCTGGATATCTTGCAATAAATGATAGTCACCTTGCAGTGGAATATTGCCAATCTGGTCCATATCACTGAGCAGGAGTTTGACTAATTCGACCACATTGGCGACATGCAGGGTGGCTGTGGCATCTGTAATTTTATTTTGAACATCGTAGGGACGCTGTTCAAATATTGATGGGGTTTGACTGTGTCCAGTTACGGTAGGTTCCAGACGAACTTTATTTTCATCAAAAAAAACATCAACCGAGAGCTGTGGATGATCAATCACCACCCGCAACAATTGACCTTGTAGCTGATTGAGCTGAATACGGGTAATCGCATCCAGATCAATCACCTGATGAATGATACGTTCGACTGCACCCAGTGCTAAAATCGACCACATATCCTAAGCCTTAAAGTTTGAATCCACGGTGAACGGCAACAATACCACCAGTGAGGTTGTGGTAGTCACAGCTTTGGAAGCCCGCATTTTCCATCATGCCTTTGAGTGTACGTTGGTCTGGATGCATACGAATAGATTCTGCAAGATACTTGTAACTTTCAGAATCATTGGCCACCAGTTTACCCATGATTGGCAGGGCCGTGAATGAGTAAAGATCGTAGAGCTTTGAAAATGGTTCAAACACAGGCTTGGAAAATTCGAGAACCAATAAACGACCACCTGGTTTAAGTACGCGATACATGGCTTGTAGTGCGGCATCTTTATCCGTCACGTTACGTAAACCAAAACTGATAGTCACTAAATCAAAACTATTATCGGCAAAGGGTTCTAAAGTTTCAGCATTGGCAAGTACGAAATCAACGTTAGTACAGCCAGCATCAATCAGACGATCACGACCTACATTTAGCATGGATTCATTGATGTCTGAGAGTACGACATGACCTTGTGGACCGACTTCACGGCTAAATACTTTTGCTAAGTCACCTGTACCACCAGCAATATCCAGTACATGTTGACCACGGCGAACACCTGACATATTAATCGCAAAACGTTTCCAAATACGATGGATACCGAATGACATCAGGTCATTCATGATGTCGTATTTACTTGCAACTGAATGAAAAACTTCAGCAACTTTTTGTGCCTTATCATCACTGCTTACAGTTTGATAGCCAAAGTGAGTGGTTGCTCCAACATTTCCCGTGTTGGCACCACGTGGCAAATTATATTTTGGTACTGATGTATTCGGTGTTGATGTTGAGCCTTGTTGTAACGATTGCTGTTGACCTTGAGGCGCTCCTTGAGGAAGTGGAGAACTGAGGAAAGGACTGACTTTGTCTGAACTTGGGTTTTGCTCAACTTCTGGGGTAGGCTGTTGGTTTTCGTTAGACATTGTTTTCTCCTAAACTTTCGCTCTAGCGGCACGAATCAGCAAGCATGATGACAGATTTTGTATTTTTTTACAGGGTTTAGCATATCATTGTTATGAATAATATACAGAAAGTCACACGCTCAAAAGCATTTTTAATTTTTGTTTTGGAATTCAATAGTCCCTCCTAATACGAAGAGGGATGGCTATCAATTCAATTTAGTCACGAAATGGGTTTGGGTGACCAGCGTGGACTTTTTCGATGATTTCACGTTCTTTTGCCGTAAATGTTTTGATAAACGTTGCAGCAGACTTCATCGGTTTCATTGCAGCAAAACCTTCTTGGATAAAATCGTACATAGGTTCAAATTGATATTTGGTTGCAATGCCTTTACACATTTTAAAAGCCGCATACATCATCGTAGAGCGCATATACTTATCTAATGTGAGACCAAGCTCGTCAAGTAATTGTAATTGTTCATAACGTACATCGCCTTGATCGAGTTTGACTAAGGTCTGGCGCATGATTTCATCAGTGAGTGGTGTTTCCAAAGGATAATCTTTGAGTAGTTGTTCTGCGACTTGTTCATCGAGTTGAGTGGCAAGTACAGCAAGACTGACCGATTTTGTTCCTGTTTTAATTGCATTTTCAGGGAGTAAGCTTTCTGCTTTATGTGCATATTTCAACAGGCGTTCGATTTGCTGTGCAATTGCCTCAAAATCAGGACCGCCATACAAACGATTGAGAAAATACTGTGCCATCAGTTGATTTTCAGGCAGAGCAAAAAATTCTTTATGGGTTTCTGCGATGCGTGCTTTCATCCACGCTTGTACTTCATGCAGACGTTGCTTAAGTGCTGGATTTTGGTGGTAATTCAGAGTTTGGTATTGTAATAAAAGATGATCAAATGCAGCGAGTTTTGACATATTCGAACTCAAATAAAATAAAACCAGAAAATCATAGGCTGCATCATAACGAAGAACCATGACAGCATAAACTCTAAATGTCTAACAATCGGTCACGATGTTGATACACGGATTGAGTTCTACAGAAACTGTACAAGGGTTTTGCATGCAGTGAAATAGATTTCATTATACTTATTCTTAATAATGAGCCATTTAGAGCCGAATATGAGTATACAACAACCCAAATTTGAATTGCGTGATGAAGATGCGTTGTCTTTAGATTTGATTGAAGCACAATATGCCTTAAAAGATAGCCAAGATAAAAAAAATGCAAAAAGTGTTCTGATTTTAGTAAGTGGGATTGAATTAGCAGGGAAAGGTGAGGCAGTTAAGCAATTACGTGAATGGTTAGATCCACGCTATTTCAGAGTTAAAGCAGATGCACCACGGTTATTAACGACCTATCAAACCTTTTGGCAGTCTTATACGCGATTTATTCCTGCCGAAGGTCAGATCGTGGTGATGTTTGGGAATTGGTACAGTGACTTGCTTTCAACTGCCATGCATGTGTCAAAACCATTGGATGAAACAATGTTTGATGCCTATATTGATCAGATGCGTTCATTCGAACATGACTTACAGCATAATAATGTACATGTGGTCAAAGTTTGGTTTGATTTATCGTGGAAGTCCTTACAAAAACGCTTAGACCAAATCGATGCTTCGGAACAACATTGGCATAAATTACATGGTTTAGATTGGCGCAATAAAAAACAATACGATACTTTACAGGAGTTAAGCCAAAGATTTACCGATGATTGGTTTGTGATTGACGGTGAAGACGAAGCTCTACGTGATCAATGTTTTGCTCAATACATATTACAAACATTGCAAGAGTTGCCTGACCATCAAACTAAAGTCACGGAAAAATGGCAACAAGCACAGATTCCCACAGCACTGTTAGAACCGTCAAAACAAAGCTTAGATAAAGATGACTACAAAGAAGAATTGAACAAATTAACCAAAAAAGTAGCTGATGCATTACGTTATGACGAACGAAAAGTGATTGTTGCTTTTGAAGGTATGGATGCCGCAGGTAAAGGGGGAGCAATAAAAAGAATTGTTAAAAAACTAGATCCACGTGAATATGAAATTCATAGTATTGCTGCACCTGAACGTTATGAATTACGCCGTCCTTATTTGTGGCGTTTTTGGAATAAGCTGAATGATGGCGGGAAAATTACCATCTTTGATCGTACATGGTATGGTCGTGTTTTGGTTGAGCGGATCGAAGGTTTTGCTTCAGTCGTTGAATGGCAACGTGCTTATAATGAAATTAATCGGTTTGAGGAAAATTTGGTTGATAGTCAAACCGTGATTGTAAAAATTTGGCTTGCAATCAGTAAAGATGAACAAGAAGTTCGATTTAAAGATCGTGAACAAACTCCACATAAGCGTTTCAAGATTACTGAAGAAGATTGGCGTAATCGTGATAAATGGGACGATTATTTAAAAGCCGCTGCAGACATGTTCGAACGAACCAACACAGATTATGCGCCTTGGTATGTAATCGCTACTGATGATAAAAATACAGCACGGATCGAAGTTTTAAAGGCAATTTTAAAACAACTCAAGGCGGATTAAACCGCCTTGTCGTCATCAAATATTATGATTAAGCCACAATGGTACTACGACTTTTTTGTTGAATGCGTTTAGCAAGGTTATAGCAATCTTGAATATGTGCTTCGGTAATTTTACGCATCATAAAATAACCGAGGCTTGCAGCAACCAATTGTCCGCCTAAAGGAATAAACTTGGTCACTTGTTTGGTGGCAATTTTCGTGAAAAAACCATTAAAAGACTTTTTCATGGCTGTGCGCGCCACCACCAAACCTGAAAATTCAAAACCACGTTTACGTAGCTCATCCCAATGTACTTTTTTGGTTTCAGGATCATAGACACTGATATGTTCAGGTGCTAAACCAAAACGCGTATTAATATAAGGAATAATTTGAGTGAGCATGCCCAAATCAACGACCACATCAAAAAATGGGATGGGTACAATCGCTGCACCTGCAGACCAATATGCACGATTTTTGGTCAGAGCCAAACACTCTTCGCGAATTTGCTCCAAGTTTAAGTTTGGATCAATCGAATCAGGAATTTTTTCAATTTTCATAAAGTTATACCTAAAGTCTATCCCTCGATAGTACATTCAATCGGATTGAGTGGTGAATTTCAAAACAATTTATTTATTTCCTTGTATGTTTAACGTGACATAGTTACATGAAGTTGTATAGTGATAAATATGTATGTTTTCGTGCAATACAATAAGCATTCCTGATGAGGTCATATTTGTAGATGGGTATTCATGTTATTCAAAGTCAAAGCCTTGAAGTGTTATTACAAGGTGTGATGGCATCAATCACCCAACCGAGTTCTTCTCCATTTCAGGTATTTAAAACTCAGCATTTTATTGTTCCCAGTCCTGCACAAGAACAATGGTTGACGCAGAAAATTGCCGAACAACAAGGCATGACTGCCAACTATCAATTTCATCAACGCATTCGTGGTTTTCAGTGGTATGCATACCAGCAAGTATTAGAAAATAAAGAACAAGTGCGTAAAGCCAATATTCCGCGTTTGATTTTAAAGTGGCGTATTTATCAAGCTTTACAGCCTTTTATTCAACCCGAACAGAATACTGTTGTGAATGAGCACCCTTTATATTCAATTGTGCAACGGATTTACGACAGTGCCGATCAACTGCAACAAGGCACTGAAAAACAACTAAAAAAACAAAGTATGCTGTATTGGGTGGCGGAGCAAGTTTCGCAGCTATTTAGTAACTACATGATTTATCGCGGTCATTGTCAACGCGGCTGCCAAAGCAATTGTACCTGTGTGGGGAATTGGCTATCGACTTGGGGACAGAATAAAGCCTTAAATATCGAACAATTGATTGCTCAAACAGATCAACAAACTTCAGCTTTTAGCCTACAACAAACCGAACAATTAGAAGCTTGGCAGCGTTGGTTGTGGCAAAACTACTTTCATGATGATTTTGTTGAAATACAAAGCATTGATGCTGATTTTTGGCAACTTCTAGACAATCAGCAGACACGATCCCGAGCTTTGGCACAACTGCCAAGTCAGGTGATTGTATTTACGATTTTAGATTTACCACCGAGCCAACTGCAATTTTTACGTCGTTTGGGGCAATATCTAGATGTGGTAATTTTGCACTATAACCCATCACAAGAATATTGGGCTGACAGTGTCGATCCGCTCTGGAAGAAGCGTTATGACTTGGGGGTGAAAGAGCGCTATATCGCCAAACATCCCAATGCCAGTGATGCAGACATTGCCGCATTCTTCGACAGTTTTAGTTTGGGGTTTAATGCCTTAAGTCGTGAATCCCGACATCCCTTACTGACACGGTTAG
Source organism: Acinetobacter sp. ANC5681 (assembly GCF_023488045.1). Classification (NCBI taxonomy): domain Bacteria; kingdom Pseudomonadati; phylum Pseudomonadota; class Gammaproteobacteria; order Moraxellales; family Moraxellaceae; genus Acinetobacter; species Acinetobacter sp. ANC5681. The sequence continues at coordinate 178,291 of NZ_JAMFKZ010000002.1, read as the reverse complement.
GTAAGCAAGCGCGTGATCATTTTTCCCTGTTATCACAACTGGCAACAGGAGAGGAGGGAAAGTGGGTCGATGCCTTTGTGGAGCAGTTTCCTGAAACGCTACTGGGTAAAATTCAATCCGATATCTTCTATTTGGCAGAGCCACAGTCGCAGCAATATGAGCTTGCATCGAATGATGAGTCGATTCAGTTGCATGTCTGCCATTCCAGCATACGACAACTTGAAGTCTTAAAAGAGCAGTTGGTCCATTGGCTATCTCAGGCGGATGGTCAGCCACGTCGTCCAAATGACGTATTAATTTTGGTTCCGAACCTAGCTGAACTAGAGCCTTTGATCCGTAGTGTGTTTCCAGCGGTTGCCAATGAACATGAGATATTTTTACCTGTTAAAATTGCTGGCGTTGCGCAATTAGATGCCTTAAACGCATGGCGTGCTGTACTTGGACGTTTGCAACTGACACAGGGTCGTTTTACGCAGGATGATTTTGCGGATTGGCTTAATCTTTACGCGACGCAGCAGTGTTATGGATTGGACTATACGCAGGTGCAACGCATTTTAGCGTTGCTCAGTGATGCTGGCTTTAAACGTGGTTTAGACCAACAACACTTAAAGCAAAGTCTGAGTGACGAAGATCAAGACTACCGTTATAGTTTTAAATTTGCTTTGGACCGTTTGGCTTTAGGAATTGCTGTGCCTGCCCATGTGATGGTGCAGGATATGCTCAGTTATGCCTTGGTGCAGCCAAGTGATTTTGAACTGATTGGTATTCTGATTCAGATCTATCAAGATTTAGCAGCGCGTCGAGATTGGTTGGTGGCACATGAACAAGGCCAACGTTTGCCGGTCGAGTTTTGGCTACAGCGAATCAAGGCGGATGTACAGGAGTTTGAGCAAGCCGATGTGGTTGCTTTAAAAGCAATTCGTGAAATTATTCAGAAGCAAGAACGTATGCTGACTTTGGCCAGCTATTATGAAGATACCGAAACCCAATTACGTCAAATTTCCTTGCCTTTGCCTTATATTGTTGAGGAAATTCAACGTACTTTAGAAAGCCAGTCTGCGCAAGTTGAACCGACAGGACAAATCACCTTTAGTCAGATTGGACAGATTCGTCCGATTCCTTATCGGCTGATTGTACTGTTGAATTTGGATACGGGTAAATTTCCAAATCGAGACAGTCATATTCCGTTTGACTTGATGGATGCACTGCGTCAGCAATTGGGTGATCGCTCTCGTTTGGAGGATGATCAGGGGGCATTTTTGGATGCCATCTTATTGGCACAAGAACAGGTTTGGCTGTTTTATAATGGCTTTGATCTTAATGATGGCGAAGTCAGAGAACCCTCCAGTGTGTTGCAGGGCTTCCGCGATCATTTGGCGTTGATTGTAAAACCGACGAGCCGCGAAGATGGTCCTCCTTTATCCGAAGTGGATTTGGCTGGATTGGATGCTTTGCAGGTCCCCACACAGCTTTATCCGCTGTATCATTTACATCGTCTACAGCCGTTCGATCCACTCGGCTTTGTTTCGAATCGGCCTGTGCGCTTCCAAGATCAATGGTTTAAGGTCGCTTCACAGATTCAGCAGATGAAAGGTGAGCGGCAAGCATGGGTCAATACCGTCTATCCCGTTGAACAAAATGAAATGATCATTTTGGAGAGTCAGCAATGGATTCAAGATATCAGTTTCCCTGCGCGGCTGTACTTAAAGACCTTAGGTGTGGAAAATTTAACCGCAAAAGAATTGGTCGATCAAGCTGAACCGTTATTACTCGATGGTCTCGGTAAATATGCCATTCGGCATTTTTTACAGCAGCAGGATGATCAGCTCTCTCCGAGTCTGTTGCAAGATCAGTTGCCTGTTGGCAAAGTTCAGCACAGTGCTTGGCAGCAAAGTCGCTTAGAGCAGCAACGCTTGTTGGAGCGCTTGCAGCAGTATGCCCCAGCGCCGACTGAAACCACGCAACGGGTTTGGCGGGTCTCGAAACAATTACAAATCGCCTGTGTGACCCCGAAACAACTGACTCAAGATTGGGTCAGTTTGGATGCTTCCAGTGCACGTGCCAAACGCTTTGCCAAAGTCTGGCTGGAATATCTGCTTTGGCTGGCGCTAATCAAGAGTGACGCTGCTACAGAGAAGCGCCGAATTGTGGTGTTTAGTGATCAGACGGTGATTTGTGAAGGCCTAAGTTCACAACAGGCGCAGCATTATTTAAATGCGTGGTTACAGCTTTGGCACGATGCACAGCAGCAGCCTGTGGTCTTGCCTGCTGCCTTAGTGTTAAAGCCTTTGGAAAAAGGCAAGCAATATGAGTGGATTGAGCTGGATTCAACTCAGGTTTTAACTGAAGAGAGTCAAAAGCAAGTATTGAAGGACTGGAATGATACGGGGGATTTCTCGGGTTTTGATATGACTCAGAATGAAGCCTGTAAATTGCACCGCGATTGGCAGTTCATTTTGCAAGAGCAAGATGCAACCGCTTTATTACAGTATGCCTGTGATCATTATTCCTATTCGTTGTATCAACCGATTTTTGAATTTTTACGGGTGGAGTAAGACATGAACTCAAAGTATCCAGTGTCTTATCAGCCGATTGGAGATATTCAATTTGAAGGGCTGCATTTAATCGAAGCCTCTGCAGGAACAGGGAAAACCTATACGCTATCCAGTTTGATGGTGCGGATTTTCTTAGAGAAATATCTGCCTAATCAGGTGATTGCCACCACCTTTACCCGTGCTGCAGCAGCAGAACTGAAAACGCGTATCCGTTTGCGTCTGGTCGAAATCCTTGAATTTTTAGAGCCTTTCCGTGATGTATTGGAACAAGATATTCAGGCCAAGGCATTACAAGAGTCTGATCCCTTAAAACAACAGGTCTTACAAAACTTTGCGCCACGAATTGCCTATGCCTGTGAACGGCTAAAATTGGTCATCGATCAATTGGATGAATTATTTGTTGGAACCTTGGACAGTTTTAGCCAAAAGCTATTGCGAGAGTTTGCCTTTGAAAGTGGAAAAATTGAACGCGCAGAAATTACTGAGGATGCCAAAAGCTATACCCGTCAATTGATTCATGATGTGTTGCGGGAATGGATTCAGACCCAACCACAGCAAGTGATTGATTTTTTATATATGAGTCAGCAACTAAAGAGCGTAGATCAGTATATTAAAGTGGTTGAAGAAAGTTTGAATTTTAGTTCAGCACATTTGAAACAAGTAGATTTGCCTGTGTTTAGCACAGTTGAGTTTGAATCATGCTTGCATCAGTTCGCAACAAGTTCATCACAATATTTACAAGAGTTACAGGATTATTATCTACTCGATGGTGCATATTATAAATTTATTAATAAAAAGGCTTTTGCAAAAGATCGTTTTAATTTCATTTTTCAAACAGGCTTAGTTCGGCTGGCTCAGCAAATTCAAAAGCAGGGTATAGATATTTATTTTGATCAAAAGGCGTTCAAAGACGTCGATGTTTTATTTTTAGATTCCAAAGGACAAGCTCGAAGTAGTATTTTTAATAAATGTGATCAAAGCATTCAGGACTGTTTTTACCAGCATCCTTTGATTCAGTTATTAAAAGATATTTGGGAGATGAAACTTAAAATTCAAAATGATTTAGATCAATTCAATACCTATTTACAGTTTCATCTTTGTCAGCAAGTCAAAAAGCGTTTGCCTCAAGTGTTGCAGCAAAAAGGCGAGACCACCTTTGCTCAGCAAATCAAAACCCTGTCTGAAGCTTTAAAAGGTGAGCAAGGACAATCTTTCGCGGTATTTGTACAGTCACGCTATCCATTGATTCTGGTGGATGAGTTTCAGGATACCAACCAAGATCAAGATGATATGTTGGCCAGTATCTGGCGCCATCCGCAACGTTATCAAAAGGGCTGCATGATTATGGTGGGTGACCGTAAACAGGCGATTTATGGTTTCCGTGGTGGTGATATGCTGACCTTCCTGAATGCCTATCAGGATATTATGGCGAAGCAGGGGCGTGAATATAAACTGATCCACAACCACCGTTCGGTGAAAGAGCTGGTTGAAGTGGTGGATGTGCTGTTTCAACGGCAAATGGATTTTGGCGAGCAGGTGATCTATGACCCGATTCAGGCTGGTTCGCGTCCACATCCTGCCTTGGTTGAAAATGCCCAACCCAATCCAATGCCTTTACGTTGGTTGCATTTGCAAGAGGGCAATGAACAGGCCACACAAGTGGCGTGGCAGATTCAGCACTTACTCAACCAAGCCTATTTAAAGCAATTGTACTTAGAGGGGGATGTTCCGACTGCGATTGATGAAGATGATATTGCCATTCTTTCGCGTAGCCATCGCCAACTGGATGAAGTGCAATATGTATTGGAACGTATGGGGATTCGGGTCAACCGACCTTCGAAACGCAGTGTGTTTGATTCCAGCATTGCACAGGATGTAGGGGCCCTGCTCACGACGTTGCTTCATCCTTATGATGAAGCCAAGCTCAAACGGGCTTTACTTAGTCGTTTATTTGGCTTTGATCTGGCTCGACTGTTGGCCTTAGAACAAAGTGCAGAAGGCTTGAGCCATTATATTCAGCAATTCGATGACATCCGTGAAATGTGGCTGAATCAGGGATTTTTGGTGGCATGGCAACGTTGCCTAAACCAGTTTGGTATCTGGCAGCAACTGGTTGCAACGCAAAGCAAGGACAATGAACGGGCAGTGGTCAATCTGTGCCATCTCACTGATATTCTGAGTCAGCATAGTGAGCATGTGCAGGGAGCGCAAAACCTGTATCACTGGTATTTAAAGCAACTCAATTCTCCAAGTGACCGTGAATGGGAACTGGAACATAAGCTTTCCAGTGAAGCTGGGGTGCAGTTGATGACCATCCACCAGTCAAAAGGTCTGGAATTTAAAATCGTCTTTTTGCTTGGAGCAAATAAAGCAGCACCAGACTCACAAAAAGAGGCTTTAAATTTCTCAACCACAGAAATCCAGCTGCCAGAAATAGGACAAACTAGAACACAACGTGTGGTGGCGATTGCGGATAAAAACTTTCTGCAACAGAATGAGCTGGATCAGCACCAGCAACGCGCTTTAGCGGAACAAAATCGGTTGTGGTATGTGGCACTAACACGTGCCAGTCATCGGGTCTATGCGGTGTTTGAACCAGAAAAAGGCGATAAAAATAAAATTTCAGGTTTGGCTTTTTGGAAGAATCAGGGCGATCACTTTCAACATCCCTATAGTGCCGATGCTGAGCTGATCTTAGCGCGACCACAAGCCTTACAGATGCAACAAACTCAACAACAGCGCGTACTGTTGGCCCAAACACTGCCGACACAACGTTTTTATTCGCGTGGGAAAACCAGTTTTAGTTATCTGGCACAACATTTAAAGCACAAAGCGACTCGGGCTGATCGCTTGGCCAATATAAACACTGATTTTGAGCAAGCAGAAGATGAGCTGAATCTTACAGAATCGAAAAATACAGCCACAGCTCAGCCGATTGCCTGGATTAAACAACACTTTCCGAGAGGAACGCTGGCTGGAAATTTCCTGCATGAGATTTTTGAACAGATTAATTTTCAGCAACCCCACATGTGGGTAGAAGAAATTCGCCGTCGTTTTAAAAATAGCTATCAAAGTTTATGGTCAGAGCTACTATTTCAATATCAACAGCATTTCCCTAAACAAGAAAATAGCGAGCAACAACTGTATCAATGGATTGCTGATTGGCTTGGTGAGGTATTACACACGCCACTCAATCAGGGTTTTCAGTTAAAGCAATTAGCTGCAGGACAATACTTGTCGGAATGTCCTTTCTATCTGGCTTTATCAGATCGAGTGCTAGCGATGCAGCGTGTACAGCAGCTGTTTGAGGAATATGGTATTGAAATGCCAGAGTTACTTGAGGCTAAATCTGCCCGCTACTTGAATGGCTCCATTGACTTGGTGTACTTCGATGGTCAGCGTTACCATATTGCCGATTATAAGAGTAATTATCTGGGAGCGGAGCAACTGGATTATCAGCAGCCTCAGATTGCAGAAAGTATGTCGTTGTCGAGTTATTGGTTGCAAGCAGCGTTATATCTTGTGGCACTACATCGTTATCTGTCGGTGAAATTGCAGGATTATGATATGCAGCAGCATTTAGGCGGCGCATCTTATCTGTATTTGCGCGGCATGAATGGGCAGGCGCAGCAAGGCTGTTACTATTGGAAACCTGATGATGAATTTATCTTGCGTCTGGATGCCATCCTCGGATATTTCTCTGAGGATAAAATGGGCAAACCAATGTAGATAAAAGTTATGAATTTAGATTAAACAACAGTTTATCATGTGGATAAATGTGTTTATAACCTTGTGGATAAGCGTGTGGGTAAGTTTGAGGATAACTCTGTGGACAAACAAGTTGATGATCAGTCAGCACAAATGACATGGTTAAATATGTGGAGTAACTACCTCTCACAAGCACCATTTTCTCAATCTACTCAAACCGTTAACGCTGCACATGTACTACAACAACTGGTTGAAGCCAGCCTACAAGGTGACAGTTGTATTGAGGTTGAGCCAAGCCAGATTGCGGCATTGGCGGATTTGGCTGTTTCCAGCGAAATCGCAACCACGCAGGTTGCCCCTTGTGTCTATGATCAGCAGGGCTTGGCATTATACCGATATTGGCACCTAGAGCAACGCCTTGCACAGCAGATTTGTCGATTAAAGCGACAAACGATTCAGGCTGTTGATGCCGAACAGTATCAAGACTTACTCAGTGATGAACATCAGCAGGCTGCACTGAAAATGGTTTTGCAACAAGGCCTGAGCATTATTACAGGCGGGCCAGGGACAGGGAAAACCTATACTTTGGCGCGTATTATTGCAGCCCTCAACCAGACCATTCCAGATATTCGTATTGCTATGGCGGCACCGACAGGTAAAGCCGCTCAACGCATGCAGGAAGCGTTGCAGAACTCTTTTAATGATCCAAAATTATTGGAATCAGGACTCATCACCGATGAGTTGCGTAATCAAACCACGCAAACCTTGCACCGTTTACTGGGTATGGGCAATCGACAAATACCACGCTTTCATCCCAAACAGCCTCTGCCCTATGATGTGATTGTGGTGGATGAAGCCTCAATGCTGGATTTGAATTTGGCAACCCTGTTATTCGAGGCAGTCCCAGAACAATGTCGACTTATTTTGCTGGGTGATGCCAATCAGTTGGCTTCGGTTGAGGTCGGCTCGGTTTTGGCTGATTTACAGCAAGTACAGGCATTGACTGAAAATCGAGTCCAGCTACAGACTAGCCGTCGTTTCTCTGGTGAAGCCAAGATTGGTCAATTCGCACGATTTATTCAGGCCCAGCAAGGTCTCAGCAGCCCTGATTTAGTCTTATCAAAATTAGAGGCAGAAATTGTTCAGGCTGCACCTTTGCAAACGATTTCTTTAAATAAAGATATGCGTGATCTGATCCAGTTGGAATATCTACCCGAGCAGCAGGATGTGGAGATTGAACCTTATCAACAGAAGCTAATGGCTGGATTTCAAGCTTATATTGAAGCTTTAAAACATTATATACAGGCAGATGAACCTGTCGAACAGATTCAGAACGTGATTCAAGCCTTTGATGATTATCGAATCTTAACGGCAGTTCGACATGGCCCGTTGGGAATCGAGCAACTGAATCGTTATGCGGGGCATTGGCTCAATCAGCAATTGAAACAAATCGCTGTTGGAGACTGGTATATCGGACGTCCTGTAATGATGACCTATAATGACTATCAGCTTGGGATTTCTAATGGTGATATTGGCATTTGTTTTAAACATCGCACTCAAGCGCAGCAATTTGAAGTATTTTTCCCGAGCTTAAATAAATGGATTGCAGCGCACCGACTGCCACGCAGTATGCAAACCGCTTTTGCTTTAACCATTCATAAATCACAAGGTTCGGAATTTACCCATACCGCGATTGTTTTGGATGTACATGCCGAGAAACTATTGAGTCAGGAATTGATCTATACCGCAGTCACTCGCGCTAAAAAAGTAGTGAGTATTCTGGCTGATCGGAAGGCATTACAACAGTCATTGATGATTAGAACCGTTCGTCGAAGTGGTTTAGTGCAAAAGATCAATTTAGAGGGATTGTGAAATTATTCTTTAAAATTCACTGTTCTGTAAGTAAAAGCTTACAAAGATTCGAGATATTGTCGCTAGAGTGAAATAAATGTTTTTGAGATCATGTACACACAAAGAGCCTGGCACGGAAAGCTAGGTAAATCGCAAAAATATAATAATTAAGTCAATGAGACAGCGAACTTACAGTGAGGTAAGTGATAAAAGAGGAAACTTACAGCCGCTAAGCCTTGTAGTTTTGGGAGAGACTACAGGGCTTTTTTATTTTTAATCTTTAATCTTACTAATGTCATGATAGTTATTGTATTTATTTTAATCAAAATGATTTTAATGAAGAATCTCTACCTCTAACTGTGTGAAGCAAACATTAATTTTTCTATAAAAATTTTTAACCAAAAGTTTAAATTAAAAACATGATTTTTTGATAATTTTTATGTATTATTAATTTAAATGTTATACAGCCCCGTACGTTTTTGCTTACATAGAGATAAGAAAAATGCTATTTTTCTCCACAATTGGTTCTGACAGAATAATCGGTATAAAGAAGATACACACTGAAAGCAAAACATAAGAAGTGATGTGTAAAATACGTTCAGAGGGGCTGAAAGTAGCTTAATAAGAAACATAAATAATAATAGAAAAATGAAAAGAACCTTGAATAACGCGCAAAAGCCCAAGTCTGACTTGGGCTCTTTTTTTGCTGCGATCAAATTGAATTAGACGATGTCTGCCTCGTGTCGATCTGTTGCGAATAATGAACGACGTTGATTCTTTGGAATCTTCGAGCAGTTTGTTGAGATCTGATATAATGTTTTGGCAAGAGCAGGGAGGTGTGTCCCAACGACAGATTTTCCTGTGGTAAGCAACGATACACTAATATCACGCTCTGGATCTGCCCAACATAAAATATTAGAAAAACCAATGTGCCCAAAAGCCTGGCCAGTCATTGGACCAAATAAACCGACTGGATTACTACCAAGCATTGGACCTAACGCATAACGCATTGGGGCGAGTAGAGTACGGTCTATGCTTGTTCCTGATGTTGGTAGGGTTGAGCGAAATACAGTTTTTGCGCTCATGATCTCTTTACCCTGATACTCACCACCGCTGAGTAACATTTCAAAAAAACGACCGATTTGTTCAGCGCTGGTATAAATGTTCCCAGCAGGACAAATGGTATCCATGAAACGAGTATCGTTGGTTACATCCACTGCAAGTTGTAAACCGCCACCAAGTACATGATTAAGATAATGGTCTGTACCTAAGCTTGGGTGAATTCCTGTGGCATAGTTTAGTGCAACATTATCTCGATATTGTGGTTTCAGACCATAGTTGAAATAATCCAGCCCCATTGGTTTTTCAATATTTTCAGCTAAAAACTCACGTACGCTTTGTCCAGTTACACGCTGAACGATTTCACCTAGGATATAACCCGCGGTAACAGCGTGATAAGCAAGATGTGTCCCTGATGGCGAAACAGGTTTAGCTGCGCAAAGTACTTTTAAGATTTCTTCTTGGTTAAATAAAAGTTCTGGTGTGACTTCTGTATCAATACGTGGAATCCCGCCACGGTGAGAAAGCAAATGGAAAATAGTCGCACGACGTTTACCATTGACCCCATATTCAGGAATATAGTAGCTAATCGGATCGAGCAGATTTAAATCACCGCGCTCATCCAACATATGGATCAGCATTGCTGTAATCATTTTTGATGCAGAGAATAAACATACAGGCGTATCAGGCGTACCAATTTTTGCATCTGCGGCTAAGCCATCTGGGGAGTTACCCTGTGCATAACCAATACTGCGGTTCAGTAAAATTTGTCCTTGACGTCGCAAACATAATGTAACGAGTGGATAGTTTCCTGTTTTATACAGGCATTCAACGCTATTCCAGATCTTTTGAATCTGCTTTTCAGTCATTCCACCCAATTCAGCCGCAACTTCATCTTTTGAGCGAATCACTTGATTTAAGTCATTTGGTACATAACAAGTATTGGTTGATAAAATTTTCACGATTCCCTCGCAATATTTTCGTTTTCTTTCGTCTCTGTCATAAATTGAAAACAGATATCCCATAGTGTGCCTATTTTGTTCAATGCTGTCAGCTGCCGAAATGCCAGCAAAGTTAAAACATTTTTGCAATATGGTGATAGATCACTTAAAATAGGCGACTTGCTGTAGTGATGCACGGCAGTCAGTTGCTTGCAACTGATCATTATCATTTTATTTTTTAAGCATCTCGGAGAAATCGAATGGCTTTAACTAACGCAGATCGCGCAGAGATCATTGCTAAATTTGCTCGTGCAGAAAACGACACTGGTTCACCTGAAGTACAAGTTGCTTTATTGACTGCTCAAATCAATGATTTGCAAGGTCACTTTAAAGAACACAAACATGACCACCACAGCCGTCGTGGTTTGATTCGTATGGTTAACCAACGTCGTAAATTACTTGACTATTTAAATGGTAAAGATCACGGTCGTTATGTTGCTTTGATCGGCGCATTAGGTTTACGTCGTTAATTCGATTTGGCTTTATTTTCGGTATTTCGCATGTTGCAATGCTTTAACGCTGAAAACAAAGTTTCGCCTGATTTAAGTTAGGCGATTTTTAGAAGGGGCGCATGTTCGCTCCTTCTTTGTGTTTAAATTTATTTAAAAATTTTGATCTGGTGCGATGGCTTCTAAGCTTTGTCATTTATCTACACATGAGTTGTGGTCTGAATGCCAAACCTTAGGGGTCTCACTAGAATAACTTTTTAAAAGAAACCAGGAAAATATAATACATGTCAATGTTTAATATCGTTCGTAAAGAATTCCAATTTGGTCAGCATCAGGTTGTTTTAGAAACGGGTCGTGTTGCACGTCAAGCAAATACAGTTTTAATCACCATGGGTGGTGTCACTGTGCTTGTTGCGGTTGTGGCTCAGCCTAAAGCAAAAGCGGGTCAAGACTTTTTCCCGTTAACTGTTAACTATCAAGAAAAACAATATGCGGCGGGTCGTATCCCTGGTGGTTATGGCAAGCGCGAAGGTCGTGCGTCTGAAGCTGAAACTTTAATTTCTCGTTTGATTGACCGTCCAATTCGTCCGTTGTTCCCAGAAGGTTACTTCAACGAAATTCAAGTCACAGCAACAGTTGTGTCTTCTGATAAAACCATGGATGCTGACATTGCTGCAATGTTGGGTACATCTGCTGCCTTGTCGATTGCGGGCACACCTTTCCGTGGTCCAATCGGTGGTGCGCGTGTTGGTTTAATCAATGGTGAATATGTTCTTAACCCAACGTTAGAACAACTTGCACAATCTGATCTTGACCTTGTGGTTGCAGGTACAGAATCAGCGGTGTTAATGGTTGAATCTGAAGCAAAAGAACTTTCAGAAGATCAAATGTTAGGCGCAGTACTTTTCGGTCATGACGAAATGCAAATTGCTGTACAAGCAATCAAAGAATTTGCTGCTGCAGTTGGTGCGAAAGAATCAGAGTGGGTTGCTCCAACACACAACGAAGAATTACGTGCGAAATTAAAAGAAGCATTTGAAGCAAAAATTTCAGAAGCCTATACAATTGCAGTGAAACAAGATCGTTATGCAGCTTTGGATGCACTTTATGCAGAAGCGAAAGCGCAATTCGTTCCTGAAGAAGATATGGATGGCATCGCTGATGAAGTTGATTTCTTATTCGAAGACCTTAAATATCGTACAGTACGCGACAACATTTTGTCAGGTAAACCACGTATTGATGGTCGTGATACTAAAACTGTTCGTGCGATCGATGTTCAAGTCGGTGTATTAGATCGTGCTCACGGTTCTGCGCTATTTACACGTGGAGAAACTCAGGCGTTGGTAACAACAACTTTGGGTAATACTCGTGATGCGTTGATGGTTGATACCCTTGCTGGTACTAAAACTGACAACTTCATGTTGCACTATAACTTCCCTGCATACTCTGTAGGTGAAACGGGTCGTGAATCAGGCCCTAAACGTCGCGAAATCGGTCATGGTCGTTTAGCACGTCGTGGTGTTCAAGCTGTTCTTCCTGCTGCTGATCGTTTCCCGTACGTGATTCGTATCGTATCTGATATTACTGAATCAAACGGTTCATCTTCTATGGCTTCAGTATGTGGTGCTTCATTATCACTTATGGATGCAGGTGTTCCACTTAAAGCGCCAGTTGCTGGTATTGCAATGGGCTTAGTGAAAGAAGGTGAGCGTTTCGCAGTTCTTTCTGACATCTTAGGTGATGAAGATCATCTTGGTGATATGGACTTTAAAGTAGCAGGTTCAGCAAACGGTATTACTGCGCTTCAAATGGACATTAAGATTGAAGGGATCACTGAAGAAATTATGGAAGTTGCGTTAAACCAAGCATTTGCTGGTCGTATGCACATCCTTAATGAAATGAACAAAGTGATTTCACGTGCTCGTCCTGAAATTTCAATGCATGCTCCTACTTTTGAAGTGATCAGCATTAACCCAGACAAGATTCGTGATGTCATTGGTAAAGGTGGCGCAACGATTCGTGCCATTACAGAAGAGACTAAAGCTGCGATTGATATCGAAGACAATGGTACAGTTCGTGTATTTGGTGAAACTAAAGCTGCTGCTCGTGCTGCGATTGCAAAAATCCAAGCACTTACTGCTGAAGTTGAACCAGGTAAGATCTATGACGGTAAAGTAATCCGTATCGTTGAGTTTGGTGCGTTTGTAAACATCATGCCAGGTACTGATGGTTTACTTCACATTTCGCAAATCTCAAATGAGCGTATTGCAAACGTGACTGATGTATTGAAAGAAGGTCAAGATGTGAAAGTACAGGTTGCGGATGTTGATAACCGTGGTCGTATCAAGTTGACAATGAAAGATATTGAGCAAGCTCAATAATAGCAATACTTTTGATTAAAAAAAGCGCATTGTTTTTACAATGCGCTTTTTTATTAACTAGATGAAAACTATAAATATAAATTGGCGAAACAATAAACATAAAATTATTTTATATTAGACATTAGTCGAGTGCTTAAATTGTGAGGATTACAATTAACGTAGAATTCCCCAAATTTCCGCTCCTGCCGTTTTAGATAGACTGTCGGAAGTCTATTTGTTATCCCAATATGAAGGAATATTGCACATGCATATCGATCATGCCGCCACAGGTCAAGATGACCAGCAGCCACCAAAGAAACCCAAGTTTTATCAAATTCTTTACGTACAAGTGATCTTCGCAATTGTTGCAGGGATATTGTTAGGTCATTTTTTTCCTGAATTTGGTGAAAGCTTAAAACCACTTGGTGAAGCCTTCATTAAAATGGTGAAAATGATTATTGCACCCGTAATTTTCTTGACTGTTGTGACAGGAATTGCTGGGATGAAAAATCTCGGTAGCGTTGGACGAGTCACGGGTAAAGCGATGATTTACTTCCTGACCTTTTCAACATTGGCATTAGTCGTCGGGTTAATTGTTGGGAATGTGATTCAACCTGGTCATGGGTTAAATATCGATCCAAGTACGTTACACAGCACTAAAGTTGATGAATATGCAGCTAAAGCACATGAGTCAACTATTACAGGTTTCTTGATGAATATCATTCCAGATACATTGGTAAGTCCATTTGTATCAGGTCAAATTCTTCAAGTTTTGTTTGTCGCAGTATTATTTGGTTTGGCACTTGCTAAATCAGGTGATTTGGGCCGTCCAATTACGGACTTCTTACAACAATTAACCAATCCTGTATTCACTTTAGTGAGCATGTTGATGAAGTTTGCACCTATTGGTGCATTTGGTGCGATGGCATTTACCATTGGCGCTTATGGGATTAGTTCAATTGGGAACTTGATGTTATTAATCGCAACCTTCTACATCACCGCATTACTTTTCGTTATTGTTATCTTGGGTGCAGTCGCTCGTTATAACGGTTTTTCGATTATCGACCTGATCCGTTATATCAAAGATGAACTGTGGTTGGTTCTTGGTACAAGTTCATCAGAAGCAGCACTCCCATCATTAATGGCGAAAATGGAAAAAGCAGGTTGTGAAAAATCGGTTGTAGGTTTAGTAATTCCGACTGGGTATTCATTCAACTTAGATGGTACCAATATTTACATGACATTGGCGGCATTATTCATTGCACAAGCATGTAATATTGAATTGACACTCACTCAACAAGTGACAATTTTATTGGTGGCTATGCTCAGTTCTAAAGGGGCTGCAGGGATTACGGGTGCAGGCTTTATTACTTTAGCAGCAACGCTTTCGGTTGTTCCTGCGATTCCAGTTGCGGGAATGGCATTGATCCTTGGTATTGACCGTTTTATGTCTGAATGCCGTGCTCTAACTAATTTAGTTGGTAATGCTTGCGCAACAATTGTTGTTGCAAAATGGGATAAGGCATTAGATAAAGAGCAACTCGACCAAGCCTTAAAACATGGTGTGGTACTAAACAAAGAAGTTTAATACCCCTTAATTTGAAAAAGCCTCGATGCCTCGCATACGAGGCTTTTTCATGTCATTTGATTTTGATAATAGAATAAACATAGCTTTTTATTGTGCTTCATGGCAGCATTTCTATAGATTTTCAAACTTATCTCGACTCTATGCAGCTTTATTATTTTTATCGTCATAACAGTGAAAATACGATTTTTATTAGCGTGGAACAACAAACAGAACATACGCTTGAGTTTTTATGGGTTGATAGTTTGAGACAGGATTTGGTTAATCATACCGATTCTTGGCAAAAAAATATTTATGAGCATACAGGTGTGGCGCTTAACGAATTTCATATGCGTGACCTGCTCAATATCGAACATCCTTGTGCTTTCGACAGTGTCGAGGAATATGACCTATTAGTATTTCGGAAATTGATCAGTCCAGACGACCAGATTTATGAAAGTGACAATGCTTTAGAATCTCATGAAAGTATTTTTGGCCTAGCAACTACACCGATGAGTTTTATCCTTACGCCGAACATTTTGGTGAGTGTGAGGGAGCAGGGAAATAAAGCAATCGAAAGCTATATTCAACGTATTCAAGTAATTATGGGTCGTCCGATTGCTGAACAAAATAAGCCGAGAAAATTAGCCAGTACACCTGCCGATTTATGCTTACGCTTATTGAACAGCATGATTGATGGCTATTTGAATTTACGTACGCCCTTGACCCGTCGTGTTGAATATTGGCAACAGCAACTTTTGCAGGGCAACCGCCGTTTTAAACAGTGGCATCAATTGTTTCATGAAGATATGGCTTTCCAGCAAATTGAAAATTTATGTGAGGAACAAGTAGAGACCTTGCAGGAATTACGAGATGAACTGGTGGATAATTATCATCATGTGATGGGGGAACATAAACATAAGAATCAAGACATTCTCTTGGTTCGTCTCAATGATTTAATGAGCCATGTAGAGCGTGTTCAAAAACATACCTTGCGTTTAAGAAATGCGATTCAATCGGCGATTGATTTACATTTTTCAGCTATTGCGAATCAAACCAATGAAAATATGCGGATTTTGGCAATTATTACGGCAATATTTGCACCCTTGACTTTGCTGACGGGAATTTACGGAATGAACTTTGAGTTTATTCCAGGATTAAAGTCACCTGTTGGTTTTTGGATTATGCTTGCAGTCATGGTAATGAGCACGGTGGCACTGTTGTACTATTTTTACCAGCAACATCTAGTAGGGCGGGGTGAACGGAGCGTAATTGAGTTATTGGCGCAACAGCATAAACAACGAAATTTAAATTTACTTTGGTTCTTAGACTATGAACCAATTAAGCAAACACTCAAAGAAGTAGAAAAAATGACTAAACTTAAATAAAGCGTTTAGTCATATATATTGATGTTACCTTAGTGAAAATGTTTTAACTGCCTGCGGAGTTGCTGCACTTCATCAATCAGGTCCAGCATCACCGCAACTGCTGATAAGCTAGCATCGAAGTCACGTTGTAAACGATAAGCTCGACGTGCTCGGGCGACATCTTCACCGATAAACTGATAACTTTGTGGATCGACTTGGATTTGTAAAATTTCATAATCAATCAGTTTTAAAACCCAATCTGTACTTTGGCCACATGCTTCTGCAAAGTGTTCGAGATCAAGTGCCAATTGTTCATCAATAATTTCAACTTGGCAGTGACCGTCATATTGAATTTCTTTGTATTGAATAGTTGTCATGATCTTACTCCTTATGAGGCACGAGGTCGGAAAGTGGAGAAGGCTTCGGCAAATTGTTGATAAGCCTGTTGTTCTTGCTCACTGTGTGCTGGTGGTAAAACAATATTAATAATTAGATATAAATGCCCTGCGGTTTTATTTGGTATCCCTTTATCTTTGAGACGTAATTGTTGTCCATTTTTGGCATTTTTAGGTAAATTGACTTTGAGTTGCCCTGCGGGAGTATTGACTTCAATGCTTTGTCCTAGAGCTGCTTCCCACGGACTCACATCAATAGTTTGATAGACATCAGCCCCTTCAATACGAATGCGGTCGGTATCTTTGTATTGGATTTCAATATAAAGATCACCATTTTCACCGCCATTGATACCACTTTGTCCTTGACCATTTAAGCGAATTTGCTGACCTTCTTTCATTCCTTTTGGAATCTTAACCTGTAAGGTTTTTCGCTGGACTTCAGGTTCACCATAGACGTTATAAGTTGGAATTTGTAAGGTAATCTGTTGGGTTGAACCGTGATATGCAATATCTAAATCGACTTGAATACTGGCATGCTGATCTTCACCCCGATAGCTACGTTGTTGACGTTGCGAACGTTGTTGTCCGCCACCAAACCCTGCGCCAAAACGGCCGAATAAGTCTTCAAAACCACTAAAGTCTGCACCCTCATCGCCTGAACTTTGGCGATAGAACTGGGAACCATCAAAACCACCCGTACCTTGACCAAATCCACCTGTACCCTGGCCAAAGCCTGCAAAGCCCTGTGGATGATCCAGCATCTGGTCATATTCAGCTTTTTTCGTGGCATCACCCAAGGTATCGTAGGCGACATTAATCGCCTGCATTTTGGCTTCAGCATCTGCTTCTTTACTAATATCTGGATGATACTTCTTTGCTAATTTACGATAGGCTTTCTTGATTTCGTCTGCTGAGGCATCTCTTGAAACACCTAGCTCTTCATAATAATTTTTTGCCATGATCTTAAATATAATAATGAAATGTTTCTTTCATTATGAAACGAATTGGCAAGATTTAAATAGGCTGGATTGTATAAGATTTGTTTTGTTGTTTTGGAAAAAATGCCAGCACTTTGGCTTAGCTGACACCGATCATGATGTCCATTGAACTATCACTTTAAGTGAGATAGAGTTTTGGGTAAATGTGTTATCCAGTAGACATTCATATCAAATAAAAAAAGACGGAAGCCCGTCTTTTTTTATTTTACTTTTCAATTAACTTAAATGTTCACCAAATAAGCCTAAAGCTTCTTCTGCACTAAACTCATAACGTGCATTACAGAATTGGCAATCCATCTGGATTGGATTTTGTGCTTCTAGTGTTTCATGAACTGCATCCACACCAATTTGAATCAAAGCGTGGGCGCAGCGTTCCTTTGAACAGGTACAACCGAACTTTAACTGCTCAACTTCAGGTAAACGAACCTCTTCTTCGTTATACAAACGATAGAGAATTTCATTGGCTGAAAGATCCGTCAACTCCTCGGGTTTAAGGGTTTCAGTCAACATGGTCAAACGGGGCCACAGGTCTTCATCAACCAACTTTTGTTCTTCTTCATTATTACGAGGGAGTAGTTGGATTAATAAACCACCTGAACGTTGACCATTAGTTGCCAGTACGATATGTGTTGGAATCTGTGCAGACAAATCATAATATTGCTTTAAGCAACCTGCTAATGTCGGTTGATCAAATGGTACGATACCTTGGTAGCGTTCGCCGTGTTCAGGTTCGATATTGATGAACAGCACAGGGTTGCTCAGGGCAGCAAGCACGGTACGACTATCTTTACCTTCTGCGAAGCGCGGATCTTCTTCGTAATCTGCGAGCGCACGAACTTCACCTAAGTGATTGCATTCGGCCATAGCCCATTTAAATGTTCCACTTGCTTGAATTTGTAAGCTAATACGACCACGAATCTTGAGTGTACTTGCAAGTAAGGCGGTTGCACTCAGCATTTCACCCAAGAGACTTTGTACCGCAGGCATATATTCACGTTGCGCCAAAATGGTTTGTAGTGCTTCTTCCAAATGAACCACTTCACCACGAACAGGGCAGTCTTCGATAAAAAAGCGTTGGCGTAAATCAGACATATTTTTCTCCAGTGCTCCTTCGAGGGAGCGCAAAGCAACGCTTTGCTTTGTAACGCACTTCAGAATTTATAAAGAGGTGCATGGTTATGCAATCAATAATGGTGTCAATTTGCCAAAACTCAAGATGTTTCATTGAGTGATTTTGCATCACATTGTGTGTTTTGATCATTGCTCGCACGATCTAAAATCAAAGTTTTTGTATTTGCAAATAAATACTCAAGCTCGGCAATAGCACTTGGATGGTTTTTAATGATCTCTTGTTGATTAGAATTCCAATGTTGCTGGATAAGCCGTTCATCTTCTTGTTTAAAATGCATCATCAAATTTTGTGCTTCATCTTCGGGAAGGCCTGTTTCAACCAAGGTTTGCTGCGCCATACTTAACGCAGATGCGTAGGTTTCACGCCAAATCTGTGAGATACCTAAATCATGAAGTAATCGTGCATGATGACGATCTCGAGCACGAACCAAAATGGTTAAATCTGGATAATTTAAACGCAGATGTCGTGCTAGATTCATGTTGTCCTCGACATCATCAATCGCAATAATCAGTAACTTACAGTATTCAATACCTGTAGCGCGTAGGTTTTCGATTTGTGTAACATCGGCATCAATAAAATGATGTCCATATTGTTCAATAAAGTCAGCATCAGGTTGGTTGCTATCAATCACGTTAAAGTGTTTGCCTTGCGCATGTAAAGCACGTGCAATGACTTGCCCAAAACGCCCAAATCCCACAATAAGAATCGGATGGGGTGGAATATCTGTATCAACCACCGTGACTTTATTCTTTTGTAGCATCGGTAAAATTTTCCGATTAAACAGTGCGTAAAGTAAAGGTGTGAATAGCATCGAACCCAAGATAATGAGAAATGTCGGTGCTAATAATTCTGTGCTAAGTAAATTTTCGCTTTCAGCTAGCTTGAGTAGAATTAAACTGAGTTCACCACTTTGTGCCAAGCTTACGGCAAATAAGGTACTAAATTTGGCATTGCGTTGTTGGTAATAGCTGATCGCACCGATCACAACTGCTTTGATTAAGACCAATGCAAAGATTGAACCTAGAATCAAGAGTGGAGATTGGCTTAAAGGTGTCAATGAAAGACCTAAGCCAATCGCCATAAAAAACAAGCCTGTCGCCGTATCTTTCAAGGGTTCTAGAATACGCTCAACTTCAACTTTAAATTCAGTCTCAGCAAGTAAAAGTCCAGCTAAAAATGCAGCAATCAAAATATGAAGATTTAAAATATCCATAATTAGGATGACTGAAAGCAGGATGAATAAACTGAGCACAGCAATGAGATGGAGACTTTTTTTATGTGCTAAAAAACGAAATATAGGACGAACTAAATAACGATTGGCTAAAAAAAGGCCTGAAATCGTAGCAATGAGTGCTGCAAAATAGGCGACTCCGTGTCGAGTAGATGTTGTGTCTTCGAGTAAAGGAAAGAGTGCAATCAGAATGACGGTAATAAAAGCCTGAAATTGTAAGGTGGCTAAAGTAGCTTGTTCTAACTTATGGTTGCTCTGTTGTTTTTGTTGGAGTAGTTGTTGTGGAAGAATCAATGCGGAGAGTGCTAAAGCACATCCGACAATCAGACTGTGCAGCACTTGATCAAACAGTAAGAAACATGCTCCAGCTAGAAGGATCGTGATGATGAAGTATTGTAAGCCACTATTTTTTAGGATTTCTCTGCGTTCTCGCCATAGTTGTAGTGGGCGAAAAGCAAAGCCAATGAAGAACATCACGGCCATTATACCGAAATGCAGCAGTTGATTAATCAGTTGAGGGTCTTCAATCAAACCAGAAACACTGGAACCAAGTAAAAGTCCTGCAATCAGATAACCCAAGACAGTCGTGCCTGTGTAACGCTTCGCTAATGGAGCAAAAATTAAAGCTGCCGCCAGTAAAACAATAGCTTGTGCTAGGAATGACATGTTCTGCCTTGATCTGCTGATTTCTTTCAGCTGTTACATTAACTTAAAAATTGGGTGAGTTTGTAAGGGAAATATGAATTTTTCTTTTGGATTTTTATTTTTAAACGCTCTTGAGATGTACGCCTCCATGTCAAACGATATCACGTGAGTTTCATGGAGGTGCAGTATTTATAAAGTAGATGATGTTGTTGGGCGCAATAACCATTTCACAGAAGCATCAATTGAATGAGCCACTCAGAAAATGCATGGCTCATTCATATGAAAATAGGCACTTATTATTCTCAGAACAATAAATGTGAGGCAGTGGCTTAGTATTTAAATTTCACATTCAAACGAATCATACGAGGATCACCCCAATTCACTAATTGCGCATTTGGTGTCGTACCTGCTAGGTATTCTCGGTCAAAGAAGTTTTTAATCGTTAAGCCAGCTCCCCAATGTTTTGCCTCATAACCTGCATTAACATCAAACACTGTATAGCCTGGTAACTCAATATAGGCTGTTCCACGTTGTGCGGTACGTAAACCTTGATAGCGAATGCCTGCACCGATATTCCAGCCTAGTTTGTCAGGACTAAAATAATATTGAGTCGATAATGTTCCCGCATTTTTAGGTACATGGTTGGCTCTTTTCCCAATTTCACTTTCCGTTACACTTTCCATCACTTTCGCAGTTGGGATGTAACTATAAGTGGCAGATGCATTCCATTGATCCGTCAAAGATGCTGCCATTTCAGCTTCAAAGCCTTTGGTTTTTTGTTCACCTGTTTGGATGGAATAAGCACCACTGGCATCTGATTCAGTTACATTTTTACGTGTGAGGTCATAATAAGCAACATAACCTTGCAAGCGTTGATTTAAGGCTTGAAGTTTAATACCGATTTCTGCTTGTTTACCTTCTTCAGGATCGAGTAATTCGCCATTTGCACCTGTATCTGTCACTGGCATAAATGAAGTCGCATAGCTGATATAAGGCGCAAACATATCATTGATGCGATACATGACAGAGGCACTACCTGTAAAGGCTTGATCAGAATTCTGTGTCGTGGTGTTTTTTAAGATGTTGTCAATTTCAACTTGAGTCCAGTCATGGCGTCCAGATAAGCCAATAATCCAGTTGTCATCAATCTTAATCGTATTGCGAAGATATAAACCTGCATATTGACTATAAGTCAGCTCTTGAGTTG
The DNA here is from genome assembly GCF_023488045.1 of Acinetobacter sp. ANC5681. Taxonomy (NCBI): domain Bacteria; kingdom Pseudomonadati; phylum Pseudomonadota; class Gammaproteobacteria; order Moraxellales; family Moraxellaceae; genus Acinetobacter; species Acinetobacter sp. ANC5681. Next base: position 156,769 of record NZ_JAMFKZ010000002.1, on the reverse strand, counting down.
GTGTACCCAGTTTTACGCTGGTAATACCATAACTTGGATTATCCGCATTGAATGAATTAATAGTATCTGTTCGGCGGTAATAATCACTACGCTCTTTCATCATATCCAAGCCAACCATGACATCATAATTGACTCGTCCAAAATTAAAGTTGCGCTGCAAATGACTATCCAACGCATAGTTGATATCTTGCTTATCTTGATTGTTAACTGCACGTTTAATGGTTGGCAATGTGGTATTGCTCGTAGCTAAAACGGCATCACCTTGAGTATCTGTTTTGGTGACAGCAAAGTTTTGTTTATAGGTCCAACCATTGTCAAAATAATGTGCATAGTTTGCTCCAGCACGATAGACATCAACGTTATAGCCGTGATCTGGTTCACCAAAGAAAAGATTGTGTGAATAACTCTTATAGGTTGAACTATTGCCATGTGGAATGCCCTGTTGGCGAACATATTCACGCTGCTGATAACTGGCAATAACAGATAAATCGTCCTTTTCACCTAAATCAAAGTTATAAGACGGCGCAATGTAATAGTTTTTGAAATACACATAATCGGTTGGATCATCTTGATCAGAGACTCGACCAACGAGACGGAAAGCACCTTTCTCTGTGTTATTCGGTGCATAGTTAATATCAAAAGTGCCTTCTCTGAGATTGTAGCTACCATAGCTTAAAGTTCCCCGATAAGCGGTTTCTGCCTGTGGGCGCTTTGTGGTTAGGTTGACTAAACCACCAGGTAAAGCAAAACCGAAGCCAACAGAAGTAGGACCTTTGACGACCTCGATCGATTCTAAGCCTGAAATATCTTCTGCTCTTAGTACATTGTCTGATGTCTGTACTCGTAAACCATCAATATAGGTTTGTGAGCTTGAAATTTGTCCACGAATAATAAAGTCATCCCAACCACGACGACCATATTGTCCAGAACTCACACCAGCCACGCCTTCTAAAGCTTCGGAAATGGTTTTTGCTTGTTTCTGCTCGATTTGCTGATTGGTTACCACACTAATTGATTGGGCTGTTTCAAATAAAGGGGCATTTGATCTGAGCACAGCTGTGGCAGTCTTTGCTGCATAGCTATTTTTTTCTTGTTTTTCTGCCTGAACTTTAATCTTCGGCAAGACCTGTGTTGAGGTAGAAGATGCGGTATCTTGCTGTTGTTCAGATTGAGCAAAAGTATGACTTGCCATGACAGCAAGTATAGAAAAAGCGAGGGAGGAGGTACGGAATCGCATGGTGAAATGATAATCTTACAAAGATAATGCTAATTATAATTATTTTCATTTGCAAAGTTAATGTTTATTACGAATAGTTTGATTTTTTTATTTTTTGGAAATGATTTTTAATATCACAAAATTTAATAAACCACTGATTTAACTAAACTCTTGTGGATCAACATCGATCGAGAGTCTGAGCAAATGCTGACGTGGTAAATGTACCACTTGTTGCCACCATTGACGTAAATAAAAGTGCAGTTTGGCGCGATCAGTGGATAAAATCACCATATGCGCGCGATAACGACCAGCTTTACGTTCCATCGGTGCGGGAATGGGCCCCCAAATATCAACTAAATCTCCAGCCATTGTACGTAATTGTTGTGCAATATCAGCTAAAAATTGTTGGCTATAATCTCTGTCTTTAGATTCAACCCGAACCAATACTGCATAACGATAAGGTGGTAGCAGGGCAATTTTGCGATCAGCCAGCATTTGTTTGGCGACAGTACGATAATCATGTTCAATTAATGTGGTCAGCATCGGATGATCCGGACGCAAACTTTGCAAATAAACACTGCCTTTATGCTCACCACGACCAGCGCGGCCAGCGACTTGCACAATCAGCTGTGCAGTTCGTTCAGGTGCACGTGGGTCAACACTGAGCAGTCCTGCATCAATGTCTAAAATCGCGACGAGAGTCACATGCGGAAAATGATGGCCTTTGGCCAGCATTTGTGTGCCCAACAAAATGCTCGGTTTATTTTGCTGAATGCGATCATAAATTTTCTGCCAGCTACCGACTCGACTGGTGCTGTCACGATCGACCCGAACCACTTCATGATGTGGGAAAAGCTCCTGTAAATGTTCTTCAAGTTTTGCTGTTCCTGCCCCAATCGTTTTTAAGCTTTGTTTCTGACATGCAGGACAATGATCAGGCAGACGATTGATGGTGCCGCAATGATGACAATGCAAATAATGGTAGGGCTGTGAATGCAAAGTAAAATGCGCATCACAATGTGGGCAGTTGGCTTGCCAACCACAGCTTTCACACATCAGGATCGGCGCATAACCACGTCGATTTAAAAAGATCAGCACCTGTTCTTTACGCTCTAAAGTATGCTTAATCTGTTCGATCAGGGTTTGGCTGAGACCATGCTTCTTTTTTGCGACTTTTAAATCCACCACATACATTTTCGGCAGTACAGCGATGCCCGCACGCTGATTCAACTCAAGCAAATGTAACTTGCCCGATTCCACCAAGTGATAACTGTCAATACTTGGGGTGGCTGAACCGAGAATGACAGGGCAGTTTTGCAAATGGCCACGATACAACGCGACATCACGGGTATGATAACGAAAACCTTCTTGCTGCTTAAATGAGAGATCATGTTCCTCATCCAAGATGATTAAACCAAGCTGAGGAAGTGGGGTATAGATTGCTGAACGTGTGCCAATAATAATGGAAGCTTTGCCCGTTTGTGCATGTTGCCATGCTTGTAAACGTTTTGAGTCATTTAAGCCTGAGTGCAGTAAAGCCAAATCGGAATGAAACCGTGACTTAAAACGAGCGACCGTTTGCGGGGTTAGGCCAATTTCAGGCACTAGTACCAATACTTGTTTGCCTTGTTTTAACACCTCATGCATGACTTGCAAATAAACTTCAGTTTTGCCACTGCCAGTCAAACCATCGAGTAAAAATGCCTGATAGTGATGTTGTGCTTTGAGGATCTGTTGAATGGCTTTCTTTTGATCTTCGTTCGGTGTTAAAGGCACTTGAGCCAATTGCACAGGTGTAGGGGTGAAATCATGCGGTTCTAGGCAGCATTCAACCAAGCCCTTTTTTTCTAATGCCTTTAAAGTTGAGGTTTCTACACCACTCAGGTTAAGTATATTCTCGGTGGCTCCATGTGGATGAAGTTTTAACACCTGATAGGCATCATATTGTTTTTGAGAGCGTTTTAATAAGGCATTCGGGTCATCGTATGGGATGATTTTCCATAAATGAAACAGAATGTCTAAGGAGCGCCCTTGTCTTAATAAAGTAGGCAGAGCGCTTTGCATCACCTCACCAATCGGGAATTGGTAATATTGTGCTGACCATGTCAACAAAGTTAAAACTTGTTGGTCTAAAATCGATTCCTGATCGAGTAATTCTGTGATGGGTTTAAGTTTGAATTGCCCTGTAAATGCTTCGTTTGGATCAACTTTTTCAGTAATGATTCCCACGAGATTTTGCCGTCCAAACGAAATCGCGACACGTGCACCGATTTGAGCTTGTGCGTATTGTTCAGGGCTGACCGTGTAGTCAAACGTGTCGTAAACATAAACGGGTATTGCAACTCGAATACGGTACAGAATCGCGTTAGAATTTTCGGTAGGCATATAGGCTTCATTCATGGTTAAAATGGCATGACTGCATGTCATGGAATTATGCTAAAGTGCGAAGTGTTATGTCGATGAATTTCTTGTGAAACTCTCAGGTTTCATTTCAAACACGGATGCAACTGTAACAACAACTATTTTGGGACAATTAGAACAGAACCATGCCTGCTTATCAATTTACTGCGCTTGATGCCTCTGGAAAGCAACATAAAGGTGTGCTGGAAGGGGATTCTGCACGCCAAATTCGTCAACAGTTACGCGATAAAGCATGGACACCCATTGCGGTCGATGCCGTTGAGCAAAAAGACAAACAGCAACAACGCTCATGGTTTAAAAAAAGCTTTAGTGCCTATGATCTTGCCCTGATGACCCGTCAGCTTTCAGTCTTGGTCGCTGCAGGAATTCCACTTGAAGAAGCACTGCGTGCAGTGAGTAAACAAAGTGAAAAATCACATGTGCAAAACCTATTAATTGCCGTACGATCCAAGGTTTTGGAAGGACATTCACTGGCGAAAAGTATGCAGCAGTCGGGGCGATTCCCTGAACTGTATATTGCCACAGTTGCGGCAGGTGAGCGTTCGGGGCATCTGGACCTGATTCTAGATCAGCTTTCGGATTACACTGAAAATCGTTTTGCCATGCAAAAGAAAATTCAGGGCGCGATGATTTATCCGATTGTACTGATGTTGATGTCTTTCGGAATTGTCATGGGTCTAATGACCTATGTCGTGCCTGAAATCGTTAAGACTTTTGAACAAAGTAAAGAAGCCTTGCCGTGGATTACGGTTGTGCTGATGAAAGCCAGTACCTTTATTCGCCATACATGGATTGCAATGCTGATCCTTGCTGTGATTGCAATCATTCTGTTTACACGGTTTCTAAGAACGACTGCAGGGCATTATGCCTTTGACCGTTTAACACTCAAGTTGCCGCTGTTTGGTAAACTCTCGCGTGGTATCAATGCAGCACGTTTTGCTAGTACGCTGTCGATTTTGACCCGTTCAGGTGTACCTTTGGTTGAAGCGTTACGCATTGGCGCGGAAGTGAGCAATAACTGGGTGATTCGCGATGCGATTGAAGTGGCGATGGAACGTGTAACAGAAGGTGGTAATTTAGCAACACAATTGGAGCGTTGCGGTTATTTCCCACCCATGATGGTACAAATGATTCGAAGTGGTGAAGCGTCAGGTGAACTGGATCGGATGTTGGATCGTGCATCGACCATGCAAGATCGTGAGGTGACGACCTTTATTTCTACATTACTGGCCTTGCTTGAACCTTTGATGCTGATTTTTATGGCGGCAATTGTATTGGTGATTGTGATTGCAGTAATGTTGCCAATTATTAATATGAACAATATGATCTGATGAGTAAGATGTAAGAGATGAATATGAATAATTTAATAGATAAACAAAATGTTGGACGTAGCTTGAATGCTTCTACCCTCGCGGAATCTTGCAACTCAGAGTCCGAGTATAATCTTAATCCAGCCACTCGAAGCACAGCTTCTCGCCTTGCGGCAGTGTCGAGCGTTGCTCGAACGAATCGTGCCTCAGGATTTACCCTCATTGAGGTGATGGTTGTTATTGTAATTCTAGGTGTTTTGGCTGCGCTGATTGTACCTAATGTGATGGGACGTGGTGAAAAAGCCAAAGTAGATACCACCAATATTACCTTAAAAGGTGTTGCAGGTGCTTTGGATCAATATAAGCTCGATAATGGTCGTTATCCATCGATGCAAGATGGTGGTTTAGATGCTTTGGTCAACAAACCTGCGGCCGCTAAAAACTGGTTGCCAGGTGGTTATGTTAAAGGTGGTTATCCAAAAGACAGTTGGGAAAATGATGTTCAATATGTGATTCCTGGCCGTGAAGGTCGCGCGTTTGATTTATATTCGTTTGGTGCGGATGGTAAAGAAGGCGGCGAGGGTAATGATGCTGATATTTATTATCAGCCATAATGCTTGAATAAAATATCACTTCATTTTTTTGATTAAATAAATCAAGAGTGAAGTGATAATGTTTATTGATTAATAATTTTTGTCTAAGTTTTTGAAAAATATGTAAAAATAAAATATTAACTATGTGAGATTTATAATAAGAATTATTCCCATGCTTAATGGTTACAAGAAACAATGAATTATGTAGGTAAATAGAATTTTCCTTTAAATCAAAGCTTTGCATAATAAATTCAGACCATTTAAATCAGGCATGGAGTGAGCAAATGAAAGCATTTTTTATGTTGGATGAACTGAATCAGTTTCATTGGGCAATGCTTAAATCTGTCTTACTGATTTTAATGTTATTGCCGATTACAGAAGGGGCGTTAAGTTTATGGCATGCTACAGAAGGTAGCAGCCAGATCATGATTGGTTTTTTTGCATTGAGCATGTTGAGTGCATGGTTTGTACTGTGTTTTCTAAGTGCCTTAAAAACAACCGTATGGGATAATCAGGGGATGATTTCCAAATATGAGCAATTGTTGTTTAAGGCCTACCGCTATATTCCGATGTTATTTTTATCGAGTCTGGTTGCATATTTATCAGTACACTTAACATTGGCCTTGTAATTCAAGTGCTAATCTAGGATTGAAAAAGAGCGTTGATTTACAACGCTCTTTTTTATTACCGCCGTGATTTAAACGATACATCAACTTTACGTGGACGATAAATCCAGCCTACAACCAATAGAAGAATGGAGAAGATCAGAATAGGATAATCGCTGAAACGACTATATAAGGTTTTTCCCTGCATTGCGGGTAAATCACCACGTAATACAAACGCCTCATCCAAAGGTGCCTGTTTCACGATATGACCATTGTGGTCAATAAACGCAGTCACGCCTGTATTGGTGGCGCGAATAAACCAGCGACCATTTTCCTTGGCGCGCATTTGCACCATTTGTAGATGTTGCCAAGGTCCAGCCGTTCCTGTAAACCAGGCATCATTTGAAACCGTGATTAAAAAGTCGCTATTCGATGCATTGCGGCGGGTGAGGTTCGGGTAGGCGACCTCATAGCAAATTGCGGCTGCGAGTGCATGACCTTTTACGATCAGTGGCTTCTGATTGGCTTCACCACGCGAGAAACCACTCATGCTGACATCGTTCTGCATGGCGGGCAGTACCCATTTCAACATGCCTGACAATGGAATGTACTCACCAAACGGCACTAAGCGTTGCTTTTTATACAGACCGTGAGAGTCGCTGCCCGAAGACATGAGGCTGTTGTAGTACAGTGGTTCACCCACCTGCTGTGATTTTGCCACGTCCCAATAGGGAATACCTGTGACCCATGCTGTATCTGTCTTTTTTGCCTGAGCTGCCATGGCCTCCAAAAATTCAGGAATATCGGTCTGGAACATTGGAATTGAAGATTCAGGCCAAACGATCAGGTCACGCCCCCATTCCGCACGGGTCAGGGTTGCATAAATCTCTAAAGTCTTGATCTGGTATTCAGTCAGCCATTTCAGATCTTGCGGAATATTGCCCTGAATCAGGGACACGCTCAGGGGCTTGGAGGCTTTGGGCTGAACAAACTGGATAAATCCAGCACCCCAGGCCCCTAGCACCAGCAAGGCGGAGGGAATGGCCCAAAACCAGCGTCGATTTAAAATTTCGACCAAAGCACATGCCAGCACGATGACCACAAATGAAACTGCATAAATACCAAATAAAGGTGCATAGCCATCCAGCAGCCGTTCAGTAAATGCGTATCCAGCAAACAACCATGGGAAACCTGTAAATACCCAGGTTTTTGCCCATTCAAACATCACCCAGAGCGGGGCAAAGGTGAGTGGTGTTTCTGGGAAAAAGCGACGGTACAGCCATGTTTGAAAAGCAGTAAATAAGCCCATTGCGGCTGCCATAAAGACAATCATCAGGATGCTTAAAAAGGCATTGGTGTCGCCATAGGTATGGATGGAGGTGTAGAGCCAAAATGCCCCCACAAACCATAAACCAAAACCATAGGCCCAGCCCAGTGCAAAGGCTTGGCGTGGACTACGCTGGCGTAATACAGCATACAATAGTGCTGGTGATAGAATCGCCAACCACCAGAAATAATACGGTGCAAGTGCCAAGCTAAAGATTGCGCCTGAGATCAGGGCAATCAGCAGTGGAACAATAAAGGGGAGCTGTTTTTGTGGTTGAGATGGATTTAACAGCTTTTCAAAATAGCTTCTCATTGACGGACAGCTCGAATCAGATGAATAGTGCGTGCATCTGCTTCAATAATGGTAAATTGCCAATCTCCAAGCTCAATGGTTTGACCTTGTAAATCGCTCACTAAACCAATCTCTTGCAGTAGCAAACCGCCCATAGTTTCAACTTCATCATCAGAAAAATCTGCATCTAAAATAGTGTTGAAATGTTCAATGGGTGTAAGTGCTTGCACAATCCATGTATTGGCTGTGGTTGGGTCATTGTCAGGTACGATATATAGTGCTTCTTCATCGGCAATATCGTGTTCGTCTTCAATTTCACCAACAATCTCTTCGAGAATGTCTTCAAGGGTGACTAAACCAGAAGTTGAACCATACTCATCAATCACGATGGCAATATGGGTCTGGGTATTCTTCAACATGCGTAGCACCTGGTCTGAACGTGCACTTTCGGGCACAAATACAGGCTGGCGCATCAATGAACGAATATCGACTTTGACATTACGCTCAGTCAAAAAAGGTAAAAGGTCTTTTGCTAATAAAATACCAACAACATTATCACTTTGATCTGCTGAGAACACTGGGAAACGCGAATGTGCTGAATCAATCAGGATATCTAAAATATCCAATAACTGATCATCTTCCTGTAAGCTGATGATTGCAGTTCGAGGCGTCATGACTTCCCGAATTTTTGTTGCTGGTAGATCGAGAACACCCTCAAGCATAGCAACAGTATCTGGTTCTAAAAAACGACGTGAGTCTTGAACTAACCTGAGTAATTCATCGCGGGTTTCAGGTGCAGTACCTAACCACTTTCTTAAGCCACGCATACCCCACGACGGACTGGATTCCTCGACCATGATCTTTCCTAAAGACTCTCTATATCAATTAGATGATTTTCATCATACCGAAGAAAAAGCGGATATGCATTAATAAAACGATGCGAAAAATGTACAGTTTTTCAAAAAGCTGTTGATGATTTTTATCGACTTACTTTATGTTAAAATGTGAATATTAAAATATATGAGTATGATGATGTCCGAACAACCTCAACTTCCCACTGTTCAACTTAATACTAGAGGTTTACGTTGTCCTGAGCCTGTCATGATGTTGCATCAGGCTATCCGCAAGGCAAAGTCGGGTGATGTTGTGGAGGTGCTGGCAACCGACCCGTCAACCTCATGGGATATTCCAAAATTCTGTATGCATTTAGGGCATGAACTATTATTAAAAGAAGAAAGTCTCGATGAAAACAGTCACACTGAATATCGCTACTTGGTACAGAAAGGGTAGTCTGGATATTGAATTAAATTTGAGGAAATGGCCCAGTGAAATTAAAACAGCTTGAAAAACACATGTGGGTTTTTGAAACTTTGATTGATGAGGATATAGAGCAGCAATTTGATGAAGCATTGGAGTACTTGTCTCAAGGCAGTTTACTTGCATCAGAGCTGACTCTAACCAAGCTACTTTCTGAGTATCCCCAACATATTGATGCTTGGGTTCATCTTGGGCTGGTTTATAAATATTCTGGTCGAAAAATGGAATCTTATCTTGCTTTGCGTGAGGCTCATCGTATTGGATTGGCAGCATTTTCCACTACATTTAACTGGGATAAAGATTTATTAGAATGGGGCTTTATTGAGAACCGTCCATTTTTAAGGGCTTGCTTTAATTTAGCCTTACATTTGGCTGATACACCGATGGCTGTTGAAGCGGAGCAGATTTTTACAAGATTAGTGAAGATATCCCCAAATGATAATCAGGGAGCACGCTATCTGTTATTAAAACGCTTTCTTGAAACAGGGAATAAATTAAAATTGCAATGGCTGGATACCAAGTATCCAGAAGACCATAGCCCTGAATTTTTATATGGAAAAGTATTGTTTGCATTAATGCAGCAAGATATGGATAGAGCTAAAGCCACATTTTTTGAAGCAAAAGCTGCTTTTCCACTGGTTGCTCGAGAACTCAAGAAAAAACGTCATCCTAAACCTGCTGAATTTGAGGAGGGATATATCACTATGGGTGGGAAAGATCAGGCATTTGTTTACTGGAGAGAGTTTGGTCATCTTTGGGAATATGGAAGCCCCACTCATGAGTTTTTATTGGCCAATATATAGTCATGCTATGAATAAGCCCTGACATTTTGGGACAGGGCGATATATTTATTATGCTTCCTTGATCAGGCTATTTTTAAGCAAATTTTCAAACTTGGCTATCTCAGTAATTTCACGCCATTGAATATTCTGATGTTTGAGTTGCTTAAAAACCTTTCCTTTATCTGCATAAAAAGAAAAAATTGAGTTGATTTTAGCTCGAATGTTAAAAGAAACAAAGCCCCAATCTTTCAATCAGGGCTTTGAGTAATGACTATGATAATAGATTACATGTTAGGGTAATTAGGACCACCACCACCCTCAGGGGTTACCCAAGTAATGTTTTGTGAAGGGTCTTTAATGTCACAAGTCTTACAGTGTACACAGTTTGCTGCGTTAATCTGGAAGCGTTTGGAACCATCATCATTTTCCATGATTTCATAAACACCAGCAGGACAGTAGCGTTGAGCAGGCTCATCCCATTTTGGTAAGTTTACATTCACTGGAATTGATGGATCAGTTAGCTTTAAGTGAGCAGGTTGGTTCTCTTCATGCACTGTATTTGACACGAATACTGAAGATAAACGGTCAAAGGTCAACTTACCATCTGGTTTTGGATAGTTTGGTTTGAACGTTGAGGTATCAACTGTTTTAAGTACAGCAAAGTCTTGTTTAAGATCGTGTAGAGTAAATGGTACTTTAAGGATGTTTTGATCGATAAAGTTAAATGCGCCACCAATCCAAGTACCAAATTTATGGACTGCTGAACCAAAATTACGCGTATTGTATAACTCTTCTTTTAACCAAGAATTGTCATATTTTTCAGTATACGCTGTTAATTCTTTATCGAAATGATCTTCGCTTTCAGTCACACGTGCAACGGCTAAATCGCCACCTTTGGCTACGCCTGCTGCAATTGCTTCAAATACTGCTTCACCACACAACATGCCAGATTTCATGGCAGTGTGAGAACCCTTAATTTTTGCCATGTTAAGGAAGCCAGCATCATCACCAATCAAGCAGCCGCCTGGGAATGTCAGTTTCGGTAAAGAGTTAAAACCACCTTTCACGACCGCACGTGCGCCATAAGAAATGCGTTTTCCACCTTCAAGATATTGTTTGATCAATGGATGCGTTTTCCAGCGTTGCATTTCCATAAATGGATACATGTGCGGATTTTCGTAAGATAAATCAATAATCATGCCTAAGCTTACTTGATTATTTTCAAGATGATAAAGGAACCAACCACCAGCAGAAGCTGTTTCATCCAAAGGCCAACCTAAGCCATGCATGACCAAGCCTTCTTTATGCTTAACTGGGTCGATTTCCCAAAGTTCTTTAATACCAATACCATAATGTTGCGGATCAGCATCTTTGTCTAAATTGAAGTTTGCAATTAAGCGTTTGCCCAAATGACCACGGCAGCCTTCTGCAAACAAAGTATATTTAGCATGAAGCTCATAACCCGGTGTAAAGTTATGCGTTGGCTCACCATTTTTGCCAATGCCCATATCACCCGTTTGAATGCCTTTGACTGTTCCATCGGCATGGTACAGAATTTCTGAAGCAGCAAAGCCTGGGAAAATAGATACTTCAAGCTCTTCCGCTTTTTGACCCAACCAGCGAACCACATTACCCAGTGATACCGCATAATTGCCTTGGTTATGCAAAGTCTTTGGTACCATCCAGTGTGGCATTTTCTGAGATTTAGTATCAGAAAGTAGGAAATAGGTCTCGTCGCCAGTCACAGGCACATTCAACGGTGCACCTTGTTCTTTCCAGTCTGGGAACAATTCATTCATGGCACGTGGTTCAAGCACAGCACCAGAAAGGATATGCGCACCGACTTCAGAGCCTTTTTCAACCACACAAACAGAAAGATCAGGTAAGTTGTTTTCAATGGCTAATTGACGAATTTTAATCGCAGCAGATAATCCCGCAGGGCCTGCGCCTACGATCACTACGTCAAACTCCATCGCTTCACGTTCGATGTGTTCCATGTAGGACTCCTCATATTTTTAAGGGTGGCAACCGTAATATTGCGATTCGGTGCTGCCATGAGTGTTCTGAATTGCCAAACACAAATGCTACTATTGTGCTTGCAAACATTTGGGATAGTATAGTTTTAAACCTTGGGCTCGCCAATTGGCTGAGCGGTCATATTTTCTCGTCAGCAAGGCATAAACTATGATAAATGAAAATGATTCTTCACAAAACCCTTTAGAAAATCAGGGAAAAATCATGTTTTCTGATGATAAAAACTTAATGAACATTTCACAATACTTAAAAGATGTACAGCAAAGTCACAAAAGGTCAATTCCACCTTTAGACCAATGGCATCCAAAGCATTGTGGCAAAATGGATTTGAAAGTAAAAGCCAATGGTGAATGGTGGCACGAAGGTCAATTGATCAAGCGGCAGGCGCTATTGGATTTGTTTACTAAAGTACTTTGGAAAGAAGAGGGTAAATTTTATCTTAAAACACCTGTTGAGCAGATTGAAATTGAGGTAGAAGATGAGCCTTTATTAATCAATCATGTGGATCAAATTGAAATTGATGGAAAATCTTATTTGCAAGTCTCTACAACCAATCAGGACGTCGTGATTGTGGATGAAACACACCCTATTTTTATGCGTGAATATGCAGGTGAATTACGCCCATATGTACATATACGTTTTGGTATCAATGCTTTAATCCAGAGACAAAGTTTTTATCATCTCGTGAACTATGGTTCTTTGTCTGAAAATGCTCAAGGTGAGGCTGTTTTAACGTTAAAAAGTGGTGATTTGATCTTGCATTTGAGCACCTGAGGTTTAAGCTTAAAAGATTAGATAAATTAGTGCTCACGTGTGTATGACAGTTGTTCAACCTATGCCTCTCTTATTGGATCCTATGCCACACGCATCTGCTGATGCGCCAATTGGGGTTTTTGATTCGGGTATTGGTGGATTATCGATTGCACAAGAAATTGCACAACATTTACCGAATGAACGCATTCTTTATTATGCAGATACAGCGCATGTTCCCTATGGTGCGCGTTCAGATCAAGAGATTCGCAAGCTTACTGCTCAAGCAATTGAGTGGTTGTATCGACAAGGTTGCAAAATTGCAGTTGTCGCTTGTAACACTGCTTCAGCTTTTAGTTTGGATTATTTGCGAGATTATTATGGTGAGCGTTTTCCAATCGTAGGTTTAGTTCCTGCGTTGAAGCCTGCTGTGATCCAAACCCAATCTAAAGTTGTAGCAGTGTTAGCAACACCAGCAACTTTTCGTGGTCAATTGATTAAAGATGTCATGCTCAAATTTGCTGAACCTGCTGGGGTGAAAGTTCTCGCTGTAACCAGTTTAAAACTGGTACCTTTTGTGGAGTCAGGTCAGCAAATGAGTCAAGGTTGTTTGAATGTATTGCAAGAAATTTTACAGCCTGTTGTTGCTCAAGGTGCGGACTTTTTAGTGTTAGGTTGTACCCATTATCCCTTCCTAAAAGATGCGATTCGTCAGGTTTTTGGTGAAAAGTTAAAGTTAATTGACTCTGGGCAAGCGGTTGCACGACAAACAGCATATATTTTAATAAAAAATAGGTTATTATGTGACAAAATAAGTCATAATATTACACGTATTGAATGTTATGTCAGTGGTAATAATGCGATTGAGTTATCATTAGTGCTCAAACATCTAGTACCAGAACAAATAACATGGACGATTCGCAATTTGGATGAAAGTACTGCTTAAGTGCTTAAAATCTAATCATATTTGTGGTTTGATCTAGGTTATCTATTAATAAAATTTAAGCAAAATAGCTTAAAATTATTGATCAGTGAATTGAGGCTTAGCCTATGCAAGATACCCGTTATCAAGTGTTTATTTCTACGTCTGGCAATGAAATGCAACCAGAGCGAGCAGTCTTGACTCAAACTTTGGTTGGGATGGGTTTCTTTTCGTGGGGCTTAGAACAGCGCACACCATTAAGTACCTCTATTGCTCGTCGTCAAATAGATGACTGTGATTACGTCGTAATCTTATTAGGTAGCCAGTATGGCGAACAATCCGTTTCAGGTGTCGGTTACATGCATCTGGAATATATTTACGCCATGACGAAGCAAAAACCTGTGATTGTATTCATGCATGAAGATCCTGAATCACGTGATGCTGTATTACATGATCATAAATTAGAATTGAGAGAAAAATTCAAAGAGTTTAGAAAACAGCTTCAACATGAAGTTGATCAAGTTTTTACTTATCGGACTTTGCGTGATTTAGAACTTGCGGTACGTTCGAATATGCCACAAATGTTAGAGCGTTATCCTGTGGTCGGTTGGGTGCGTCCGCAAAATACGCAAGTTTTACAAGATGAAATTGACAGTTTGCGTGCAAAAGTAAAACAACTTGAAACTGAAGTTGGAAGTCGAGAAGTCGATCCGATTGCAACTGTTCCAAAGGTATCAATGCATGAGATTTATTCATTTGAATATCGTATGCATGCTTATCAAGATGGTAATTTCAAAGAAGTTAAACCATTCCGTAAAATGACATGGGCACAATTACTGAATGTGCTTGGTTCATCATTTGTGATTCCAACACCTGAAGAATATTTTTCCAAGCGCATGAATGAATATCTAAATGAAACGGGTCTGGATGATGCGCGCAAGGAAATGCCACGCGCGCATGCTGTTTCTCGTGCGCAAATCAATATTCGTGCGCTGCATGAAATTAAAACACAAATGCGTCAAAATGAATGGATTATGCCAACTGGTCGTGATGATCGCCAACGGATGTTATGGCAATTGACCTCAAAAGGGCAGAAGTTATTAGAAAGTAACATTTTGGATAGTAATCGGGTTTTTCAATTTAAGACCATGCATTAATTCAATTTAAAAAATAATCATAAAACTGCTAAAGTAATTGAAGAAATTTAGCTATAGCGGAAGCGATCTATGTCAGCTACACCAAAACCAAAAGTGACTGTGGTTTTAGCAAATTTAGGTACGCCAGACGAAGCCACTGTGCCAGCAGTACGTCGATTTTTAAAACAATTTTTATCCGATACACGTGTCATTGAAATCCCGAAACCGATTTGGTGGATTATTTTACATTTATTTGTATTGACATTTCGTCCTAAAAGAGTGGCTGAAGCTTATGCTTCTGTATGGTCAAAAGATTCACCAATGCGAGAAATTGTGCTTGAGCAAACTGAATTGGTGAAGCAACGCTTACAATCGGAAAATCAGCCTTTTGATTTGACGGTTGTTCCTGCTATGACCTATGGGCAACCGAGCATTTATGATGTCTTGGCACAACTGGAAAAAACACCGCAAGAGCACGTTATCCTTTTACCTTTATTCCCTCAGTATTCTGCAACATCAACAGCACCCCTTTATGATGCTTTTGCAAAATGGATTCCTAAACAACGCCATTTACCCGGTCTGACGTTAATCAAAGATTATTATCAACATCCCATGTTTATTCAGGCATTGGCGGATAGTGTTGTCGCTTATCAAGCCCAATATGGTAAACCTGAAAAATTATTGATGTCTTTTCATGGTATCCCGCAGCCGTATGCGGATAAAGGTGATCCTTATGCTGATCGTTGTCGTATGACAGCGAAACTCGTTGCTGAAGCATTGCACCTAAATGAGCATGAATGGGCTATTAGTTTCCAATCTCGCTTTGGTAAGCAGGAATGGGTTAAGCCATATACGGATGTGATTTTACAGCAATGGGGTGAGCAAAAAGTTAAATCAGTGCAAGTATTGAGTCCTGCATTTTCGGCGGATTGTTTAGAAACATTGGAAGAGTTGGCCATCCAGAATAAAGAACTGTTTCAACATGCGGGTGGTGGGGAATATGCTTATATTCCTGCTTTGAACAGCGATCAAGCGCATATTGATTTGCTTGCTAGTCTAGTTCAGGCTAATCTTGATGCCCTTACTCATACCTTAGCCCATCGTTAAATTGACGTTTTATTTCGCCAGAGGTTTTTATGCTGCAAGTCAAAATTGTACCCGTTACTGCATTTTCCCAAAATTGTTCTATTCTTTGGGATAGTGAAAGTAAAGAGGCTGTTTTGATTGACGCAGGTGGTGATGCTGCTGTACTCAAACAACAAGTAGAAGCACTCGGTTTAAATGTTAAAGCACTTTGGTTAACGCATGGGCATCTTGATCATGCAGGTGCGGTGGGCGAACTTGCTGAGACATGGAATATTCCTGTGATTGGTCCACATAAAGAAGACCAATTCTGGTTAGATATGATTCAAGAAGTCTCAGCACGTTATGGTTTCCCAATTCCCCAACCTGTTAAAGTCGATCAGTGGTTAGAAGGTGGTGAAACCTTAAAACTGGGTGAAGACGAATTCGAGGTGCGTTTTGCACCAGGACATACGCCTGGTCATGTGATGTTTTACAATCAAAAGCATGGTTTGCTTTGGACGGGTGATGTGTTGTTTAAAGGCTCGATTGGACGTACAGATTTTCCAAAAGGAAATCATCAGCAGTTACTCGATTCGATTAAAAGAGAATGCTTTAGCTTACCTGATGAAACTCAGTTTATTTCGGGGCATGGTCCAATCAGCACAATCGGTTACGAGAAACAATTCAACCCATTCGTTGCAAGTAAAGCTGGCTAATCCTCGTATTCATCTTCATGACGTTTATCGCCTGCCTGAGGTGAATCTTGGGTAGGTAATTTGTATTCATCGCTCGCCCAAGCCCCAAGATCGATTAGTTTGCAACGCTCTGAGCAAAACGGACGAAATTCATTACCTTCCCAAGTGCTGGCTTCACCACAACGAGGGCAGGGAAATGTACGTGGCATAGAAAATTCCTAAAACATAAAACAAATAGATTAGGCAAAAGTAAAGTGAGTTGTTAGACTTATGCCGATTTCTAGATAGTTTGATGAGATTATGTCGATTCGTCAATTTCAAGCACAACGTATGCAAGCCCCTCGTGATTTTATTGCCATTCCTAGTACACCGATTTGTGTCGAAATTGGTGCTGGAAAAGGCAAACATGCCTTGTTGTTTACGGGGCAAAATCCACACACCACGTTGTATGCGATTGAACGAACCAAAGAAAAATTTCTGGCTATGCAAAAACAGCATCAACTAGAACCGCGTGAATATCTCAATCCGATTCATGCCGATGCTTTACCTTGGATTGTACATGCCCTATATCCTGCACAGGTCGAACAATTTTTTATTCTCTATCCAAATCCAGAGCCGCATAATCCTGCACAACGTTGGCTGAATATGCCATTCTTTGAGTTCTTACTTTCTCGTCTTCAGCCCAATGGCTCGATTACGCTCGCAAGCAATATTCCTGAATATATTGATGAAGCTGAACAGCAGTTGATTGAGCTATGGAAACTACCATATGAAAAGCAGAAAATTGCAGTAGATTCTGCACGTACTCATTTTGAAATTAAGTACTTAGAACGTGGTGAATTGTGCCAACAATTGATCATTCGAAAACCAGAAGGCTATACAACCCGTTTTGATGATTTTGCACCATTGCAAGGGCAGAATATTCAAGAGAACCTTGATGTCTAAACGCATTGCGATTATTGGTGCAGGTCCAGCGGGCTTGATGGCTGCTGAAATGTTGAGTCAATACAACTATCAAATTGATGTGTTTGAACAAAAACCTTCTGCAGCGCGCAAGTTTTTAATGGCGGGCAAAACAGGTTTAAATATCTCACATGCTGAGCCTGTAGACGTATTTATCCAACGCTATGATCGTACCGATTGGTTGAGCCCTTGGGTGAAACAATGGGATGCTCAGTGGATTCAAAATTGGATGCAAGGTCTTGGGATCAATTCCTATGTCGGCAGTTCAGGGCGTGTGTTTCCAGTAGAAATGAAAGCAGCACCGTTACTTCGTGCTTGGTTAAAGCGATTGATTCAGAAGGGTGTAAAATTCCATTATCGTCATCGTTGTGTGGATTTATCCAACAATCAGCTCACGATAGAGAATCAGACTCAGCAATTTAGTGCAACTTATGATGCGATTATTTTGGCCTGCGGAGCAGTGTCATGGTCACAATTAGGTAGTGATGGCGCGTGGCAGCAATGGCTTTCCACCGATGAAATTGAACCATTTCAGGCTAGCAATGCTGGGGTGTTGAAACAATGGTCGCCGTTTATGCAAGATTGTTTTGGTCAGCCACTCAAACGAGTTGATGCGTGGGTTACAACTGAGCGAAAGACACATGGTGATATCATCATTACGCACTATGGTTTTGAAAGTGGTGTGATTTATAAGCTGGGGCGTGATTTAAGAACACAGCTGAGCCAAAAGAAAAACCTAAAACTTCACCTAGACTTACTACCAGACCTCAGTATTGAACAATTAGAAAAGAAATTACAGGGCAATAAAAAGCAGTCTCTTACCAATCTTTGGCGTAAAGCAGGCTTGGATCAGGTCAAAATTAATCTGCTTCGGGAAATCGTTGATAAAAGCTTATGGTCAGATGCCAAGCAAATGGTGCAGCAGATCAAGCATCTCAGTATTTCTTTAGATGGCTTCCGTCCAATCGAAGAAGCGATTAGCTGTGCGGGCGGGGTCAAGCAAGATATTTTATCTCCACAATTGCAATTGAAATCTAATCCTTATGTGTTTTGCTGTGGCGAAATGCTGGACTGGGATGCACCGACAGGTGGATATTTGCTGACGGCTTGTTTTGCCACAGGGCGAGCAGCAGGGCAAGGCGTACAACATTTTTTAAGCAGATAAATACGCTGTTTTGTACTTTGTTTGATATGCGAATAGTGTTAGTTTTGAGTAGCCAATAAATATAGGATGTATGATGATATGTCTGAACAATCGCCAGTATATCAAGGGAGTTGTTTATGTCAGGGCATCCGCTACGAAATTCAGGGTGAGATTGGTGAGATAGTTCAGTGCCATTGTCAGCGTTGCCGTAAAGCGAACGGGACGGCTTACGCCACTAATGCACCGATTAGTAGTAGAGATTTTAAAATTGTACAAGGTGAGCACCTCGTTAAAAAATTTGCTGTTACAGGTGTTTATCGCTGGTTTTGTGGGGAATGTGGTTCACCACTCATTAGCTCACGTGATGCGCAGCCAGAATTGTATCGTTTAAGAATTGGTACGTTAGATACACCTTTACAGCAAAAACCCAGCATGCATATTTTCGCGGCGTCAAAAGCAGAATGGGACTGCATTACAGATGATTTACCACAATATATCGAACGCCCATAAGTAGGTAGTGCAAGCATTATGATTTTTGAAACCTCTGAGTTAGATGCAAATCAGATCTATCGTTTGTTGGTTGGGGGAATTACGCCTAGACCCATCGCATGGATCAGTACCATTTCTGCTAGTGGCGTAGCCAATATAGCCCCTTATTCATTCTTTAACGTTGCGAGTTGTCATCCTCCCATCCTTTGGTATTCACAAGTCAATCCAAGAAATGGGCAAGATAAAGATACTTTGAGAAATTTAATCGAGACGCAACAATGTGCGATTCATATTGTAAATTCACAACTGCTTGAACAGATGAATTTATCTTGTGCAGTATTGCCTCCAGAGCAAAGTGAGTTTGATTTTGCTGAGATTGAGTCTGAACCAAGCCATGCGGTCGCAGCCTTGGCAGTAAAATATGCACCAGTGCGTTATGAATGCCAATTAAGAGAGGTGATTCAGCTCAGTAGCTTAGCATCTGGAGGTACAGTCGTATTGCTGGATGTCAAATCGATTTATGTTGATGATCGGTTATGGGATGGGCAGATGATTGATCAGCAGCAACTCGATAGTGTTGGGAAAATGGGTGGCGATTTTTATAGTTTAACAACAAATTTATCTAAACTGGTTAGACCCAACATTACAATAGAAAATGATGATAAAAAAGGAGGTTAAAGACCTCCTTTATCTTATTTTGCAGTCAGTGCTTTACCTTCAAACTTCACGCCATCCCAACCATTTTGCATAAACTGACGGATATTTTGATGATCTGTTGCTTCAGGTGTTGCCAATACAGATGCATAATGTTCCGCAAATAAACTGAGCGTATCCGCTTGATTTAAGCCTTCGATTTGAGCAA
This sequence comes from Acinetobacter sp. ANC5681, assembly GCF_023488045.1. Lineage (NCBI taxonomy): Bacteria > Pseudomonadati > Pseudomonadota > Gammaproteobacteria > Moraxellales > Moraxellaceae > Acinetobacter > Acinetobacter sp. ANC5681. The sequence continues at coordinate 136,847 of NZ_JAMFKZ010000002.1, read as the reverse complement.
AGCTGAGTACTTTTGCGCTGCCTTGGTTTTCTGTTTCAGCATTTGATTGTGCGCCATTTTGAAAGGCTGTTGGCGTATGTTGATAACGCGCTTCAATAAATGCCAATACGTCTGCAAACTTTGCTGAACCATCTTTAAGTTGTGCCAATAAGCTTTGAGCCATTTCAAAATTCCATATTTGGTGAAGTAATGCCCGCATCATAACATTTAAATACAGCATCGTATTTGAACTGGACGTTGTAATCTTGGCAGTTTATGCTCAAAGCGAGCATGAATCTTTTGAATAATAATGAATAGACACCGTTTAAGGTGGTCCTCACCATGGTCTACATTGCGATTTTTCGCGCCGATATTAAGTTGTCGTTTTGTCTTGCAACTCCGTCGTATGGTGATGCGCATACTTCCTTTTATGCGTTTACAAAGTCAGGTGAGCAATGTGGTTTATTTGTCTTGGTTGGCGGATGCTGAGCAAGTTCGCCAGCGTTATCCAGATCCTGTTATTTTATGGGAAAAGCAGGGCAAAACCATCTTTACTATTTTAACTTATCAGCACCAGCATTTTGGCTTTAATTTCCTTGGAAAAGTACGCCAGTTAATGCCTTCACCTCGGCAAAGTAATTGGCGCTTTTATTTAAATGAATCAAAGCCCAAGACCGTAATCTTTGAACAAGTGATCGTTGATCAAGCTCTGTATGTGATCGGTGGTCGCCTCGCCAGTGATGTGATGCCTGCGCAATATGCGCCAAATTTTCAGCATCAACGAGATGGAAACGCGATTCATACTCGTATTCGCGTGGATGAAGATTATTCTTTTAGCAGTGATATACACATCACCATGCAGAAACGTTTACCTGAGGCTTGGCAAAGCTTATTTTCCTCATGGGAGGAGGCCGTTCAATTTTTGGTGTATCAAGATCATGCGTGGGCTGAATGGATTGACCAACCGACTCGGATGTCGAAGGGGGATATCAACATGCCTGTGCAATTTCCACAAATTCAGGCTGCTGAGATTGATAAATTACAGGCTCCTCAATTGTTGCAACAATTTGGTTTAGATGATGATACCGCAGCTTTTACTTTTGTGGTTCCTAAACTGGATTTTTATGTGGTGGGAGAAAAAGTATTGCCAGAATCTCAATAAATTGTGGATAACTTTGTGTTTATACACAGCAGTTGAGTTGTCTAAAAATTATGTTATTTTAGAACAAAGGAGATGGCATTCCTCCTATTACAAACCGCCGTTTTGGCTAATGATGCCTACGTTACCCTGAACAGGGGGCGTAGGTTTGTGCGTGCTCTGTTCCCATTTTGGAGTTCGCAAATGAAAAATCTTCAGAAAATTAGCTATAAACTCATGCTGAATATCATTTTAGCTCCAGCGCAGTGTATGGAGTAAATCATGTACTATCCTTTACTCTCAATCGCACTTGGCTCGGTATTAGGTGCATGGTTACGTTGGTTTTTGGGTTTAAAGCTGAATCCTATTTCCCCCAATATTCCTTTAGGAACGGTCACTGTCAACTTTGTTGGTGGCTTTATTATTGGCTTTGCAATTTCCTATTTTTCTCAAAGCTCTCTCAGCCCCAATTACAAACTGTTCGTGATCACGGGCTTTTGTGGTGCATTGACCACGTTCTCAACATTTTCGGCTGAGATTATTACCTTATTACAAAGTGGTAAATTGGGTTATGCCTGTGCTGTGATTTTGATTCATGTGCTTGGATCATTGCTGTTTACCCTCTTAGGTATGAGCCTGCATCAATGGCTTAGTGCCACATAGCCAAGAAGTGATGAAATGAATGGATTTTTAATTACTTTTTGTACGACACAAAACCATAATGTTTAGGGAAAAATGATTAGTGAATGTTTGTTGACAGTCGCAAGTCAAATGAATTTGTGTGGGGCGACAGTATGAGCGGGTTTGGAAGGTGTTGATCATCAGGTTTTATTTCATTCTGCTCGTTTCTTTGAATTAGCGGATCGACCTATACAAATTCAATTTGCAGTAAGCTCTGAACAGGCAATCGAATTCTTGAGTTATTTGAATCGTAAAGAGATTTCTTTATTCTATGTGAAAACACCGATTGAGTTTGGCGTGGTGGGTAAATCAACTGATCGCTAGGATGTATAGAATCTAGACATAAAAAAAGAAGTCTAAGCGGAGGAGATATAGCCTTAGACTTCCAATATTAATAGCTTAATGAATGAAACTTAAAACAAGATTAACCTTTGCGATTAAAACGTGCAAAGCGTTTGTTAAAGCTGGCAACACGACCTTCATTGCTTGCTTGGCGTACTTCACCTGTATAAAACGGATGCGATGCACTTGAAATATCTAGGGTAACGTATGGATAGACTTTCCCTTGATATTCTTTGCTTTGTTTGGTCTGGAGTGTGCTACCAATTAAAAAGTAGGCATCAGCATTGGTATCATGAAACAAGACTTGTTGATAAGCAGGATGGATATCTTTACGCATTTTAAATGACTCCTATTTTTATAGTATGTTATAACATAACAATATATAGAGTCAATTCTAATGCTTTCAAGTGAGTGATCTATAACTTGTAGGTAAAATATTTCACCCCCTTTATTCAAAATAAAGGGGGTGGTTTTTAGTAATTTGGAACAAGCTCTTCAAATAAATCATTTAAGTTGTCGTGAACTTTAAGGTGAATCAAGTTCCAATAATGTCCTGAAATCGTACGATTGACCATGAGCGTATCTGGAGAAGGTTTAAATACATCCCAATATTTCAGCGATTTTTTAACAAGTCGCATTCCATCGTGATGCGATGAATTTTCGGCAAAGTCATAATGTGTACTTAACGGGCGTAATAGAATTTCAATCCATTGTGTATACAATTCATTTGGAAATTTCTGCTTTTCAGCAATCGAATGCAGTTCAACCAGTAAATCTTCAACCTGAGCAATATCTTCTTGGCGAGCTGCATTGACCAATGCTTTAAAGTGTTGAATGATTTCAGGGGATAGTGTTTTGACGCTACCGTAATCATAAATAATCACACTGCCATCTTCACGGAAAGCGAAGTTGCCCGGATGTGGATCACAGTGAAAACGCTTCAAGAAAAACATTTCTTGTCCTAAAGCGCGAATCAAACGACGACCGATTTGATTACGGGTTTCAACTGACCATGTACTGGCAGTTTCAATGGAATCACCTTGTTCAAGGCTTAGCGTAAGTACGCGGCGAGACGAATAATCTTTATAGACGGTTGGTATGATGATTTGATCATCCAACTTCTCATGAAAAATTTTAAAAACCTCAAGGTTTTGTGCTTCGATTTCGTAGTTCAATTCAGCAGAAAGGCTGTCCTGAATTTCTTGAAATAGTTGATCTTGTAGCTTCTTATCAATCTTAAGTACGCCCATTAAGCGTAATGCGAGGCGGACTTGCTTTAAGTCACTTTCACAGGCTTGGTCAACCCCTGGATATTGTACTTTCACCACAACTGCTTGCCCATTTGGAAGTACCGCACGATGTACCTGACCAATCGAGGCTGCCGCGAAAGGCTCTGGCTCAAATGAGGTAAAAATCTTATTCAGTGGTTTGCCCAACTCTTTTTCAATCTGCTGCTTGATTTCAGCAAAAGGCATGGCTGGGGCTTGGCGTTGTAATTTAGCAATTGCTTTCGCCACTTCGGGTGGAAAAATGTCTTTATACTGTGAGGCAATTTGCCCGACTTTCATCACAGCACCTTTCATTTCACCCAATGTATCGGCAATCTGTAAGCCAATATCTTGAAATAGTTGGCTGCGTGCTGCGTTTTTTTGTTCTTCATCTGCGGCGAGATTACGAATGGAGTTAGCAACGCTTTTGCTGGCAATACTTGCGGTCATACCAGCCAGTTTTAAAAAACGTCTACTGGGAGAGCTTGCATGTTTTGCCATATTCGCTTGACCTCATTCGATTCAGTTTTAGAGTGATGCTTTGATCATAGGTGACAAAACTTAAATTGCCTATAAAAAAATGTTAAGGGATGTAAGTAGATATTGAGAATGGATTAGATCTTACAGGATGTATTGGACATCTATTGGTTGGAATCTTTAGATGTAATCTAGCCCGATCTTTTAAGATTTAGCCAAAGTTTTTATTAGATTGATCGCACATTTTGATCAAATTGAAAGATGACATCCTTGTCATCTTTCAATTATAAAATTAAACCAGCATTAAGTTCTTATGAGTTGAGATTAATGTGTTGCCCTAAACGTTTATTGTTTAAATATAAACGACCAATTAAGAATACACAGGCAATGCTTAAACCGATAATCAATCCTAACCAAACACCTGCAACACCCCAAATCGTATAACGTGCCAGATATAAGCCTATTGGGAAAGCAATGACCCAGTATGCCATTAAGGTAATCCACATTGGTGCTTGCGTGTCTTGCATGCCTCGTAGGCAGCCTGCAGCGCTTACTTGCCATGCATCCATTAGTTGATACGCCATCGCGAACCACAAGAGATACATCGCGACAGGAATAACATGAATATCATTGGTATAGATTGCCACGATATAGGGGCGCGCTACAGCAATCAGTGTCATGGTCAAAGCAGCAAAAATGGTTGCGCTAATTAACCCTACTTTTTGAACTTGGCGCATCGCATACCAATTTTTCTCTCCATAATAAGTACCCACACGAATCGTGAGTGCAATCGCAAGAGATAATGGGATCATAAACAATTGTGAAGTCACAGAAATTGCAATCTGATGCGCCGCAATCGCATTTTCACCGAGTGGACTCAGGACAATCGCGCCTGTACTGAAAATACTTACCTCAAAAAATACAGCTAGACCAATCGGCAGACCCAGCTTTAAGATGCGTTTTACCCATACAGGATCAATTTTTTCCCATTTTGTGAAAATGGGCGCTTGTTTATAAGCCTTAGCTTTTGAAATATAAATCGCCAGTGTAATAAACATCAGCCACTGTAAGATTGCTGTTGCAAAGCCACAACCCGCACTCCCTAAAGCAGGAATAGGTCCAAAACCGTACATAAAAATAAAGTTCAGTGGAATCAGGACCAATAATGCAATTAAGCTAATCGCAGTCACAGGTCGTGGATGTCCTAAGGCTTCAGAATAACTACGTAATGCTGCGTACATCATCACCGCAGGCATACCAAAGCCAATCGCATGTAAAAATAGGCTTGCTTTGGGTAGTAAGCTTGCAGGTACTCCAAAGAGAGGTAAAAACATCGGCATACATTGCAAAATCAACATAGCAACGATGCCGAGGATGACCGCAACCCATAAGGATTGACGTGCAATAGTCGGAATTTTCTCTGGTGTTCTTGCACCGCGTGCTTCAGCGACTAAAGGTGTTGTGGCAATCATGATTCCTGCAAATAACAACATAATTGGAATCCATAAACCAACACCGACAGCAATCGCTGCCAAATCAGCAGCAGAAAGATGACCTGCCATGATGGTATCAATAAGACCAAGCCCAGCTTGAGCAAATTGGGTGATCAAGATTGGAAACATTAAATGAAATAATTGCTTAAGTTCAAACCGCTTGGTTGTCGCGTGAGACACAAAAAATACTCTTATTGATTGAGGGAGAATTAGCGTTGTAGAGTGAATATAACACCAATAAAAATGACAATACTGCCGACAAGACGTTGCCAATTGACAGGTGTTTTTTCTGTACCTAACCAGCCGAAATGGTCAAGTAACATTGAAATGGTCAATTGACCGAAAATAACTAAGCCTGAAAAAGTTAAAAAACCGAGTTTGGGTGCAGTATAAATGCTCATGCTGATGGCATAAACCCCAAGACATCCACCGACCCACAGAAACCATGGAATTTGAGACAGTTCTCCAAAACTGGGTTTTGCTGTGTTTTGAAAATAAACCATACATGCAAGCACAATTGTCCCTACCAAAAAAGAGAGTAAGGCAGCTTGAAGAGGTGAGTGTAAATATTCTCTGAGTTGTGAATTAATTGCAGTTTGAAATGCCATTGCAATACCGACACCTAATGCAAGAGGAAGAATAAATAGCAATTGGCTGGTAATTTTGATCATATTATCGGTCTAATTGTTCTTCGTTGTTTCAGTCTAACCGAATAGTGAAGTGATGATAATAAGCGGATTGATAGAGTCATGTTAAAATAATTAAGTTCTGTTATTGAGCTTATATTTTGAGTGAATTAAATCCAGCCCTTATTCCACTTTCACTTTATATACACATGCCCTGGTGTGTACGCAAGTGTCCATACTGTGACTTTAACTCACATGCTGTTCCTGATGGTCAACTTTCTACTGATTTGGAACAACAGTATCTGGCAGCATTGGTGGCTGATTTTGAGACTCAAGTCGACATGGCACAAGGGCGCGCGATTCATAGTGTGTTTATTGGTGGTGGAACACCGTCTTTAATCTCAGCACAAGGTTATCAGTGGTTATTCGATCAACTCAAAGCCCGATTGAATTTTGAAGCTGATTGCGAGATTACACTGGAAGCCAATCCTGGCACGGTTGAGCATGATCCTTTTGCCGATTATCTTGCAGCGGGCATTAACCGATTGTCGATTGGTGTGCAAAGTTTTAATACGGAACATTTACAACGTTTAGGGCGGATTCATTCTGCCGATAATGCGCTCAGTGCCATTCAGCAGGCGCGTCAGGCAGGCTTTCAGCGTGTCAATGTGGATTTAATGCATGGTCTACCCCAACAAACCCTTGAACAAGCTCTAACTGATCTCAAACTTGCGGTAGAACAGGGCGCAACCCATATTAGTTGGTATCAACTGACCATTGAGCCGAATACCGTTTTTTTTCGTACCCAGCCCATGCTTCCGCAGGACGATATACTGGAGCAGATACAAGAGCAGGGTGAGGCATGTTTAAAGGCACAGGGCTTTATCAATTATGAAGTTTCCGCATGGCGTAAGGAAAAGCCATCAGCGCACAACCTGAACTATTGGCAGTTTGGTGATTATTTAGCCATTGGGGCAGGGGCACATGCTAAGGTTAGTCGTCCAGATGGGATTTATCGTTTTCAGAAAACCCGTTTACCGAAGGATTATTTAGCCAAGGTTCCTGCGGATCATCTCCAAATGAAAAAGATTGAAGCGGATGAATTGCCCTTTGAATTTATGATGAATGCTTTGCGTTTAAATGATGGGGTAGATGCGAAATTTTATACTCAACGCACAGGGCTTGATTTGCAAGATATCAATGAGACGCTGAATCAACTACGTGACAAAAAACTCTTGGTCGATGATGTAAATCGAATTGCTTGCACAGAGCAGGGACATATCTTTTTAAATTCGGTGTTGGAAAGTTTTTTATAATTTAGGTGCAAGATTACTTTGAGCAAGGATGCTTAAAGTAATCTAATGGTTGTTGTCATCTTTTAGAAAGATAGTTCGCACAAAATAAAAAACCTCATCATAAATGATGAGGTTTTTTAGAATCTGGTGGGTCGTCCGCGACTCGAACGCGGGACCAACGGATTAAAAGTCCGCTGCTCTACCAACTGAGCTAACGACCCATAGGGGCTCAAAACATTAAATGGTGGGTCGTCCGCGACTCGAACGCGGGACCAACGGATTAAAAGTCCGCTGCTCTACCAACTGAGCTAACGACCCATCTCGTTTTGATGTTGCGTATTCTAGCAACTTATTCAGCTAACACAAGAGGAAATTTAAAAACATCTGCATGATTGTTTATAAAAAGCACGATTTCCTCTTGTTTAGCTAAAAAATAAACTAGAAACGGTACTGATAGCTTTGAATGTTATCAAAGATTTCAGTATTTACATCACTATAGCTGTTTGTACCTGGCAATAAAACCAATAAACGTTCAGATGTTTTGCTCGGATTAAATGAGTCTTCTTTCAGTTTATTTTTTTGATACTTAAATGTTCCAGTGGTTTCTACTTTGGCTTGAATGCGTAAAAATACTGGAATTGCATATGATGGTAAGCATTTTTTAAATACATTTACCATAGCGCTTAGATCAGTTTCGTTAAGCTCTGCACCATCAACCAAAGTAATTGCTGCCATACCTGCACGACCATTGGTATTTGGAATCTCTACCCCATATACCACAGCTTCTGCAATCTTATCGTATTCGCACACCATGTTTTCAACTTCGGTGGTGGATACGTTTTCACCTTTCCATCGGAAAGTGTCGCCTAAACGGTCCACAAACTGTGCGTGGCGGAAACCGATGTCACGAACCAGATCACCCGTATTGAAGTATGAATCACCCTTGTTAAACACATCTTTTAAAATCACAGATTTGTTCTTTTCTGGATCGGTGTAGCCATCAAATGGTGAACGGCTAGTGATCTTACCAATCAGTAAGCCAACCTCACCTGTTTTGACTTTCTTGCAGTGGCCTTTCTTATCGCGAACTAATTCATTCTTTTCTTTATCAAATTCAACGATCGCGTATGGTGTTGGAGAGAAGCCAACTGTATTGTCAAAGTTAAAGATATTACTAAAACCAACATTGCCTTCACTTGATGCATAAAGTTCAAGTACTTCTTGCACGCCAAAGCGTTCTTTGAACTTACCCCAAATGTTTGGACGCATACCGTTACCAATCATTTTGGTAACACGATGGGCACGATCCTGTTCAGTTGCAGGCGCATCGATGAGGTAACGACACAGTTCACCGACATAACCAATTGCAGAGGCATTGAATTTCTGTACATCTTTCCAGAATGCACTCGTCGAGTATTTTCGGCGTACGGCAAGGGTTGCACTGCCTGCAATCACACCACACCAGCACACCACAACTCCCGTTGCATGGTAAAGCGGGAGGGTCACGTACATCACATCATCTTTACCGAGGTTAAGGATATGTCCATACGTACCATAGGCAAGCGTCCAACGGCTGTGTGTGAAAATAACAGCTTTTGGTAGGCCCGTTGTACCTGAGGTATAGATGTAGAACAAACCATCTTTACCTGTCACGGTGCGGGTAGTCGATGGATTGAATTTTGGAAATTGGTCAATTTGTTGCGCAAGGTTCACATAACCTTGTGGTGCAATCCCTGCATTTTTTCGTGTTTCTAGATCAGCAAACCAGTGGAAACGATCTTGAGCAACTTTTAATTCTGTGCGTGCTTCATCAATCGCAGCACGGACTTCTTCACCTGCAATCACTGCAATTGGATTAACCAAATTAATGCTATGAGCGAGGATTTTACCGACTTGTGATGTGTTTACGAGTGCGATCGTGACACCAATTTTAGCTAAAGCAACAATCGTAGCAATCAGTTCAGGACGGTTTTCAATCATCACTGCAATGACATCACCCTTTTTAGCACCAAGTGATAAATAGTAATGCGCAATTTGGTTGGCCCATTCATTTAGTGCTTGGTAGCTGTAACTTTGATCTTCAAATAACAGTGCGATGCCTTGAGGGTTACGCTTGACTGCTTTTTCAAAGGCAATGCCTAAACCAGCAGGTGAAGTTGGCGTTCGTATATATGCTTGTTTAAGTCCATTGAGGATATGAGGTACTTTGGTGATGAAGTTTGGAAGTCGAGTAGCAACATCACTAAGGGTAATAATATCGGTCTGCGTAGTTTGGCTCATATCAATCCTATTTATTTTTCGACCAGTCCAAAAATGGCTATCTGTTAGAACAAAACCATTAACATCATTGTTGTTGATGCTGTTTTTACTGGTAATTTCCTAGAGCAATCAACCTAATCTGACAAAATAACAAAAAAGCCTAGTCATCGAAATGACTAGGCTTGGCCTTATTGAGTGCAATTTAGCAAATTATTCATTGCTAGTTGTGCTCTTTTTAGGTGGTCTTCCACGAGGGCGACGAGGGCGGCTAGATTTTTCCTTTTCTGCCTTCTCTGCTTCATCCTCTAGTTCTGCTTCAGTTGGCTCAGCTTTTTCAATAGCTTGAACAGTTTCAGTCGTTTCAGAAACCGTTGCAGCTACGATTTCAACTTCAGCTGTTTCAGTCGATGTTACTGGCTCGGAAGCTTCAACTGGTGCGGCTTCTGCTGGCGTAACATCAGCACTGTCTAGTTCTAATGGTTGTTGCGCTGGAGTGGTGGCTACTGTTTCATCTGCAACAATATTAACGACTGTTTCTGGCACTTCTTCTTTCGATTCAGTGCTTTCAATAGGTGCAGCAGTCGTATTTGCAGCGATATGAGCTTCCTTAGCTTGTTCAGCGGCAAGTTTAGCCAAGCGGCGACGTTCGCGTGGATCATTTGCAACACGAGTAGCAGGTGCTTCAGGTGGAGTTAGTGCCAATACAGGTGCAGGTTCAACTTCTTCAGTTTGCTTTTGAGTTGGAAGTTCAGCATCACGGGTTACGGGACGTTTTTCTTCAGCAACAGTTTCAAGCACTAAAGTATTTGCATATTGCTCAGCAAACTTTTGTAATGCACGATTAAATGTTGTCACCAAGCCGAATTGCTCAATCAAAATAGTACAATCTTCACCATATACATGACGAATCAGGCTACTCATCGTGTATTGAGCTAATGTTGGAATTTGTGACGGTACAACTTTAGGCACAACAGCTTTAGGCGATGATTGTGAATCACGATGACGACGACGTGAACGTGGATCATTGCTAGCACGTTTTACAGGTGCTGGAGCAGCTTCAGTTGATGTCACTTCTTCAACTTCTGTAGCCACTTGTTCTGTTTGAACAGGTTCAAGGACTTCAGTTTGCTCTACAGCAACAGGTGCTGTTTCAGTTTTTGTAACTGGCTTAGCCTGTTGTTGATTTAATGCAACAATTTCACTTTGACCTTGATCAATATTTACGATCAATGCTGTGTTGATTGGTTCTGCGCGAGGTGCATCAATCACATCAACTTTAATTTGTTGAGGATTCGCTACAGTTTCATGTGTAGCGGCAGCAGTTTCATTTAAAACACTTTGGTCACGATGACGGTTTGGTCGATTTGGACGCTGTTGGTTATTGCGATCACGACGTGGCAACGCGCTTGTATCATTACCATGTCCAGCATCTTGATGCTGCTGTTGGTTTTGATGTTCTTGTGGTTGCTGACGTTTTTGCTGACGCTTTAACTCACGTTGTTCTTGACGTGATGGTTGCTCTTGACGAGAAGAAACTTGAACATTTTCTTCCTGCACTTGATTTTGTTGTTCATGTGCATGTGAATGATGTTCACGTTGTTCTTTATGTTTACGTTTCTTCGGATTTTGCGATTGATTTGGGCGATGAGCTTTTTCATCTTTCTCAAATGTTTCGCGTGCTTCTTGTTTCACGGGTGATTGTGAAATATAAGCATTATTGACGGTTGGTGCTGCAGTCTCAGTGATAGCAGCGGGTGTATTCATTTGACCAAACTGACCACGGCTGACTGCACCGTTATTAATCATTTGTTCAATTGCTGCGGCAGCATTTTGTGCAGAACGTGATTGATCAATCGTTTGTGCTTGCTTTTGAACGAATAAGTTCTCTAACCATGCGCAAGGGCTTGCTGATTTTTGTGCAACAGCTTGTTGTGCTTGCTTAGGTTGAGCAGCTTGTTGTTGAGTGGCTTTCTTTTGCTGTCCAGCTGCATTATTTTGTGCAGGTGCTGCATGGAGATGCTCTGCTTCTTCTAAATGCCATTCAGAAGACTCATAACCGAGTTGTTTTTCACTGTCACGGGTCGCTTCAGTACGTTCATAGCTTGAAGGCGCAAAGCCTGCTGGATTGTACTGAATTTCATAGTGTGGCGTTTCTAAGTGTGGATGCGGCAAAATGGTGACACGCACATTGGAAGTTTGCTCCAGATATACAAGGCTGTGACGCTTTTCATTTAATAAGAATGCTGCGATTTCAACTGGAACTTCAACTTGAACTTCACCTTGACGCTCGCGTAAAGCAATTTCTTCGACCTTGCGCATAATCGAAAGTGATAATGAACGTAAGTCACGCACCATACCTGTCCCATGACAGCGTGGGCAAACGTAGCCAGTCGCTTCTTCTAAAGAAGGGCGTAAACGTTGACGGCTCATTTCCATGAGGCCAAAACGTGACAGTTGACCGAACTGGATACGTGCGCGGTCACTTTGCGTTGCTTCACGTAATTTCGCTTCAACCATACGTTGGTTACGGTCTTTGGTCATGTCAATAAAATCGATTACGACTAAACCGCCAATATCACGCAAACGAAGTTGGCGTGCGATTTCTTCAGCTGCTTCCAAGTTGGTGTTTAAAGCAGTTTCTTCAACATCATGACCACGTGTTGATTTCGCCGAGTTAATATCGATTGAAACTAAAGCTTCAGTTTGGTCAATGACGATTGAACCACCAGACGGAAGTTTAACTTCACGTTCATAAGCGGTTTGGATTTGGCTTTCAATGCCGAAATGAGCAAATAAAGGCTCATTCAAGGTATAAGTTTTTAACTTATCAAGTTGACGTGGCATGACTGCTTTTACGAAGTTATAGGCTTCGTTATAAGCTTGTTCACTATCAATCAGGATTTCTGCAACATCATCACGTAAATAATCACGGATCGCACGTGTCACTACACCTGCTTCTTGGTGAACTAACATTGGTGATGGACCAGAACCTGCTGAACCTTGGATTTGAGCCCAAAGGTCAAGTAAATGTTGCAAATCAAGTTGCAATTCTTCTTGTGTACGACCAATACCCGCAGTACGAACAATGACGCTCATGCCACGAGGTACATTTAAAGAAGATAGAATTTCTTTGAGTTCTTCGCGCACAGAACCTGAAATCTGACGGCTAATACCGCCACCTTTCGGGTTGTTTGGCATAAGTACTAAATAACGGCCTGCGAGAGAAATAAAAGTAGAAAGCGCAGCACCTTTGTTACCGCGCTCTTCTTTTTCGACTTGAACCAATAATTCTGTGCCTTCAGTGATGAGTTCACGAATATTTGAAGTTTGACGAGGATCCGCTTTGAAATACGAGTTTGCAATTTCTCGCATAGATAAAAAGCCTTGACGCTGTGCGCCGTACTCAACGAAAACTGCTTCTAAAGAAGGTTCAACGCGAGTGACATGACCTTTATAAATATTTGATTTTTTTTGTTCACGAGTACGATTTTCTAAATCGAAATCGTAAAGACGATTACCAGTAATCAGTGCAACGCGAACTTCTTCGGCGTGGGTTGCATTAATCAACATACGTTTCATGGGTGTGACACCTAATAGTGATGCACACAAACAATCAGCCCGATACTTTTGAGCAAACATCAAATTGGCGCGATCAAGATTCAGAAGCAGCTTTGTACATGATGCTCTGAAACCACTGACTGTAAATATTCAGTTTGTGCTTTGATACGTTTATTTCGATGTCAGCAATAGTGCCTTAATCTTCAGTCTAATGATATTTCATCCATGTTTTGCATCTGTGAAATATCGTTAGACCCAGCATAATCAAAGTTCCTAGACGCTTCACTGGCGGGTGAGCGGTGCATTGGATGGTGACTTTCACTGTCATTAAGCATTGAAGTCGATCCACCTGGAAGTCTCGTGATACGGAATGATCATCGTATCTCTGCTTAGCAGTTCCAATGCATCAACGCTTTAGCCTGAATGCGACATCAGGGAGCAAATTGTCTGATGTGGATCAGTTTACGTTTAATAACCAACAAATTTGTTGGCAACATATTTTTTCTGAACAAACTGTATGTGCTGATGCACAATTAAACGCAACAGTTTGCCATTTTGCCGATATAATAAGCCTTCGGCGTCGGCATAATTCTTTAGGACCTATCCGAGTTATTGGTGAACATCTCGTCGATTTAAAATTTTATCTAAATAAAATTTTTGATCTGATGCTCACTTACGGTGGTATCCGTGCGCTGAATATATCAAACCTTGCGGCATCTGCCTATGGGCTAAGTTTAGGTTTCTTGTGAAATAACTTAGCTAAATGATCAATTTTTAATCATATTTAGCAAATCTTGGATTAATCGAGCGTATGAATTCTACACAACAATGGCAAAGTGTCACTTGGTTTGACGTGGATGAGCATCAAGACGGGCAGCGAATAGATAATTTTTTATTTACCCGATTAAAAGGTGTTCCGAAAAGTCGAATCTACCGTTTGATTCGTGAAGGACAAGTACGTGTAAACAAAAAAAGAATAAAAGCAGAAACACGTTTGAATATTGGCGATCAGATTCGTGTCGCACCAATTCGTTATGAACAAAAGGATGAAAGCGCGGCACCAGTGAGTGATGGCGTGGCGCAAAGCCTGCTTAGTCGTGTGGTTTACGAAGATGAAGGCTTATTAGTAGTGAATAAACCGTCTGGGATTGCTGTTCATGGCGGCAGTGGTGTGGCGTATGGTTTAATCGAAGCCTTGCGTGCCGCGACAGGTAAAAAATACTTGGAATTGATCCATCGTATTGACCGAGATACTTCAGGCTTGGTCATGATCAGTAAGAAACGTAGTACCTTAAAACTGCTTCAGGATTTACTACGCGAGCATAAAATTCAAAAAACGTATGTGGCGATTGTCAAAGGACAAGTCAGTTTGGATCAGCAATTGATTGATGCGCCCTTATTGCGTTATGAACTGGCGAATGGCGAGCGTCGTGTCCGTGTGACCAAAGACGGTAAGCCGAGTAAGACTGACTGGAAAGTGGTTGAACGTTTTAAGACAGCAACTTTGGTGCATGCGTCACCGCTTTCGGGACGTACCCATCAAATCCGTGTACATGGTTTAAGTATTGGTCATCCTTTAGTTGGGGATGATAAATATGGACATAACACAGACTATAAAGGCCCTGAAGCACGTCGTTTATGCCTACATGCCATGCGTTTAGACATTCCAAACTATCCAAGCATTGAAGCGCCAATGCCAGAAGATATGCAACAAGTGATCAATGAATTGAGAAAACAGAAATGAGTCAAAATATCGAACTGGTGATTTTTGACTGGGATGGCACTTTATTCGATTCGGTTGGACAAATCGTAGCAAGTCTGCAATATGCAGCACAGCAATTTGAGCAACCTTTAACGGATGATGCCGCAAAAAGTATCATTGGCTTGGGTTTGCCCGAAGTCATGCAAATCTTATTTCCGCAGGTTCCAGATTTGCAGCAAGATATTTTGCAATGTTATGCAGATCATTATGTTGCAAATTCAAAAGGCGATGCATGGTTTAGTGGTGTGGCAGAGTTGTTGGCTGACTTAAAACAACAAGGGATCAAGCTTGCAGTTGCGACGGGTAAAAGTCGTAAAGGTTTAGATCGTGTATTAAGTCAAACCAATAGTCATCAGATTTTTGATACTACTCGTGCAGCCAGTGAAACCAAGTCTAAACCTGATCCATTGATGTTGCAGGAGATTCTTGCTGAGTTGGATGTAGCAGTTGAATGCGCCATTATGGTGGGGGATACCAGTTACGATTTAGAAATGGCAGAAAATTTGAATATGCAACGTATTGGCGTCAGCTATGGGGTGCATAGTATTGAAACTTTGCAACAATACCAGCCTTTAACGATTGCTCATAATGTGCAGGATTTACATGCTTATTTGCAAACTATCTTAGAACGCGCAGCGATTACTGAAAGTTAAGCGATTCACATTATTTGCAAAGATAAGATGGTGAGAAAGCTGATTTTCTCATCATCAATAATAACAATAGGGATAGCATGAGTCGTTCTATTCGATTACTGAATTTATTACAATTACTTCGACAATATCGTTCTCCAGTCACCGCACAAGTCGTTTTGGCTGAGCGTTTGCAGATTAGTCAGCGTAGCGTTTATCGTGATATAGACACTTTGCGTGAACAAGGCGTTCAAATTGATGCAGCGGCAGGATTGGGGTTTCAGCTCAAAGAAGATTTTTTGCTTCCTCCAATGACCTTGAATGAAAATGAAATTGAAGCGATGTTTTTAGCTCTATATTGGCTCAAAAGTATTCCTGACCAAGCTTTGAATGAAGCATCAATTTCAGTGTTAGCAAAATTAAATGCGGTATTACCTGAACATCGGCAAAATTTATTGCAGCAAACCACATTAAGAGCCTTTAACGTATGGTTACCTGTCAATCAAATATTGGTTGAGCAAGTCAGAGTATCGATTCGATCTCAAGTTAAAATTTTCTTTGATTATGTTGATGAACAGCAACGTACCAGTGCGAGAACCGTTTGGCCGTTTGCACTTGGGTATTTTAATGACAAGATTGTGCTCGCTGCTTGGTGTGAATTACGCAATGATTTTCGAAATTTTCGACTTGATCGTATGCAAAGTTTAAGTTTAAGCCAAGAGCTCTATCCACAATTCAAACAACAACTTTTTCAACAATGGTGGACTCAGGAAGTATGTCGTTCGACTACTGACAAAAACTGACAATGTGAACGATTAAATTTTAATAACACCAATAAACAAGGAAATATGAAAAATGACACTTAAATTTTATACAAATACTCAGTCTCGCGGTATGGTTGTTGATTGGTTGCTCATTGAACTGGGGGTTGCCTGTGAGCGAATAGAAGTGGCTTACCAGACAGAAATGAAGGCACCAGAATATTTAAAAATAAACCCTTTTGGAAAAGTTCCTGTTCTAGTCGATGGAGATATAGTGATTTATGAGCTTGGAGCAGTGTGTGCATATTTGACAGATAAGTTCGCGGATAAGGGCTTAGCACCAGCACTCAATGATCCTAAGCGAGGGTTGTACTATCGTTGGCTTATGTTTATTTCTGGACCTTGGGAAGCAGCATCGACTAACAAAATGTTGGGTGTAGAGATAAAATCTGATCAGAAAATGTTTGTTGGCTATGGTGATTATCAAGAAGCTTATCATGCCTTTATTCAGGGCTTAAATGAGGCTGATCCATATTTATGCGGGCAACAATTTACCACAGCAGATGTGATGGTTGCAGCAATGTTATTTTGGCAGTTGAAAATTGGTCAAATACAGACTCATCCCGTAATAGAACAATATTTAGAAAATGTAAAACAGCGTGAAAGTTATCAAAAATTTATAGCGTTTTTTAGTGAACCAGCCTAAGTAGACAAACTCAAAGCCGATTTAAATCGGCTTTTTTCTTAGCTTGCATAAAGCGCTAACTGTTCTAGTTCGAAAACTTGTCTAATTTCTTCCAAAAATTGTTCTGCTGCTTGGCTTGGTGAGGTGCGATGGAAACTCATAAATACATCGAGACTCGGCAGAGGGTGGTTTAATGGGCGAACAGCGATTTGATCCGTCGCAAGTGCTTGCATATAAGAAGGTAAAATCGCGCAACTCAAACCACTATGTACTGCTTGAATACATTCAGCGATCGTGTTGGTTTCGTGGACCGATTTAAATTTAATTTGATGCTGATCTCTGTATTTCAGAATCGTTTGAGCCAATGGTTGAGAAAGTTTATGTGATAGGATGGTCAGTTCCAATCCATTCAGTTGTTCAATATTTAACTCATTAAACTCCATTAAAGGATGCTGTTTCGGCAACATAAAAATTAACGGTTCTTTCAAAACCAATTGACTGGCAAAATATTCATTTTGAAAGTCTTGATTAATAAAAATAATGTCTAAATCACCTTTTTTTAATTCTGCGATTTGATCACTTTCTTTTAAGTTTAATGTGTTGATTTGCAGTTTAGGTGTTTTGACACGTAACCTAGGGAAAATATAGGGAAAAATTCTAATTTCAGCAGAAGGTAAAAATCCGATTCTTAGGCATTGTACTTTTGCTGCCGCAACTTGTCGCGCCATAGTAATGGCTTTGTCCGCTTGAGCTAAGGTTAAGCGTGCTTGTTCTAAAAAAACCAGACCTTCCTCAGTCAATTCAACTTTACGTTTGGTGCGATAAAATAATTGAACACCAATATCATCCTCTAAATCTTTGATTTGTTGGCTTAAAGAGGGCTGAGCTGTATGCAGTTTTACCGCAGCCTTACTGAAGCTTAATTCCTCAGCAACAGTAATAAAGTAACGTAAATGGCGTAATTCCATTAGACTGATCCAAATATGTCTTACTATTATTGTAATAGTATGAGTGTTAGAAAGTACTTCTCGGTGTGCATTATATAATAGCTGTTTTTGTAAACAATATACTTTTTCTTAAAATATAAAAAATGTATTAGATAAATAAGAAAACTATATAAGTTATATAGTGGAAAAGTTTGATATGTTCCCTAAAATTGTATTGACTCGACTGGATAAAATCAGCATAACTAACGAGCTTATGTTAGGATCAAGTTCGATTGTTTAGAGACAGTTAAACCCTCTAAAAAAATCATACAATTAGATTGATTTTAAAAGTTAGAGTAAAGGACTGCTCAGTATCCCAATCCTATCGGAATTTTGTGCGATTCAATTCCAGCAAAGAAGAAGTACATGAAAGATAAGCCGACATTAACCTATCAATTGCCGACCCAATCTTGCTTGAGCCATACTTGGGGGAAACCTCCATTTCCACATGAGCCTTCTGATCATTGTGGTATTGATCGTTTTTATAATTTAGAAAAACAGCTTACACCGTTTGACCGTAAAGGTTTATTTAAATGGCTAGCGACACGAAAATCTTATACTTGGAATGTTGATCGCGCACATGAAGCTAATTTGCGTAATCAAATGCTTGAGTTACCACAAAATAGACCACACGCAGATTTAAATAATTGGCAGATTTGGTTTGTAGGACATGCAACGGTTCTCATCCAAATAGGCCCTTACAACTTCTTAACCGATCCTGTCTGGTGTGACTATGTGAGCCCAAAGCAAGGTCAAGGCCCGCAACGAGTTTGCCCTGCAGGCATCGCTTTAGAAAAGCTTCCAACGATTCATGCAGTACTACTAAGCCATAATCATTATGACCATATGGACTTGGCAACGTTGGAGTGGCTGCATCAGAAATTTAAAATGCCGATTTATACGGGTTTAGGTAATGGTTACTACTTAGCAAAACATTTACATGTGATTGAAATGGATTGGTGGCAAGAGATTCCTTTTCATGACGAAATCAAGATAGCCTATACCCCAGCACAACATGCTTCTGGACGTGGGGTACGGGATCAAAATAGAGCTTTATGGGGTGGTTTTTCGCTTCTAGCAAAGACAGGACATTGTTTCTTTGCGGGTGATACAGGTTACGCAGGGCACTTCAAACAAATATATGAGCGATATGGTGATGCACGTATTGCACTATTACCCATAGGTGCTTATGAGCCACGAAAGTTAATGCGATATGTGCATATGAATCCACAAGATGCTTTTCACGCGCATTTAGATTTGCATGCGCATCGTTCATTGGCCATTCATTTTCGAACTTTCCAACTTACTGATGAAGATCGCAATGCTCCTGAACATGAGTTACAACAAGCAATGAAATCTTCATCTAAATTAGTCAATCCATTTTATTGTATTCGTGAAGGACATTTCATTCGGGCCTAGCTTGCTGTAGTGTACTGATAAAGCATAAGACAATGACGGAAAGGCTGACAAGCCCAACATTCATCATCACAGGATTGAACGCTTATTCATGTCATGGCTTGACTAAATGGTTACCCAATTCCATCAAAAAAGCCATCCGAAGATGGCTTTTTATTTGGATGTTTTAGGGTTTAAAGAAAGCTTGGTAAATGACGAGCAGGGTCAGTCTCACGGGCGGCTTGCGCATCAGCAACAGTCATACCAAGTGCTTTTGCAACACCTTCGCCATAAGCAGGGTGGCAAGCATAGCAGTTTCGGATATGACGATACTTGATAAAGTCCAACGCATCACCCATCGCGCGTGCTGTATTGCCAAATAAGGCATCTTGCTGTTCAGGTGTCATTAACTCGAACAAGGCACGAGGTTGACTGAAGTAGTCATTATCATCTTCACGATAATCCCAGAAGTCTGCATCGCCATTGATTTTCAATGGTGGTTCTTTGTATTGCGGCTGTTCTTGCCATTGGCCGAAGCTGTTAGGTTCATAATGTGGTAAACCACCATAGTTGGCATCAATGCGACCTTGACCATCACGGTGATTACTGTGAACAGGGCAGCGAGCAGCATTCACTGGAATTTGTTGATAGTTCACGCCTAAACGGTAACGTTGCGCATCCGCATAGTTAAATAGGCGTGCTTGCAACATACGGTCAGGTGAAACGCTAATACCTGGCACTAAGTTACTTGGTGCAAAAGCCGACTGTTCAACATCTAGGAAGAAGTTTTCAGAGTTTCGATTGAGTTCAAACTCACCAACTTCAATCAGTGGATAGTCGCCATGAGGCCAAACTTTAGTTAAATCGAATGGATGATATGGAACTTTCTCGGCATCTTGTTCTGGCATGATTTGTACGAAAAGCGTCCATTTTGGATAGTCTTGACGTTCGATGGCATCGAATAAATCGCGTTGATGGCTTTCACGGTCTTGACCCACCAATTCACCAGCTTCTGCATCGGTTAGGTTTTTAATTCCTTGTTGCGTTCTAAAGTGGAATTTCACCCAGAAACGTTCATTGGCTGCATTAATGAAGCTATAGGTATGACTACTAAAACCATGCATATGTCGGTAGCTAGCAGGAATACCGCGATCTGACATTACAATCGTGACTTGATGCAGGGCTTCTGGCAATAAAGTCCAGAAATCCCAATTATTGGTAGCACTGCGTAGATTGGTTTTTGGGTCGCGTTTTACTGCTTTGTTGAGATCTGGGAATTTGCGTGGATCACGTAAGAAGAATACAGGGGTATTATTACCTACCATATCCCAGTTGCCTTCCTCGGTATAGAATTTCAGGGCAAAACCACGAATATCTCGTTCAGCATCCGCTGCGCCACGTTCACCTGCAACCGTGGTAAAACGAGCAAACATTTCTGTTTTTTTGCCGATTTCGCTAAAGATTTTAGCACGAGTATATTGAGTAATATCATGGGTAACTGTAAATGTACCGAATGCACCAGAACCTTTAGCGTGCATACGACGTTCAGGAATCACTTCACGGACAAAGTTGGCAAGTTTTTCATTTAGCCATAAATCTTGGGCTAATAAAGGACCCCGAGCACCTGCTGTCATACTATTTTGATTATCCACCACGGGTGCACCAAAATCAGTGGTTAAGTGGCTATAAGGACATTTTTTATCGTCTTGGCTCATGTTCTATCTCCATCAAGATGACCTGTGAGCTGGGTCATCCGAACTATTTGACCGTTCAAAGATATGAATGTTTAACCGTATCGGCTACAAAATGGGTATCAAAAATGAAGATGCCTAAATTGATTTGTAATGATGTGGTTTACATCCGTTGTATTTTTACTCTAGATTGATGAAAGTTTTTTTTCCAATGGATTAAAGTTGATGTCATAAATGCTTTATCCGATTGAAGCTGTTTAAATCTTAAATGTGGCAATGAGAATTGTTGAGCAATAAATTGTTAAAATTTGAAAAAGTCCCATTAAAATAACCAATTAAAGGGAATTGAATAGTTCGTTAAGGGTAATTGTATAATCAACTCCCAAATTCAGCTTGTATGCTCATATATAAAAACAGGAGGTTTTCACCTGTTGCAGTTATGTAAAGGCATGCTTGAAAGGATGTCCTGGTTATTTTCTAGGCACTGACCAAACGATTGGATTTTACCATATCGGCCAAGCCGTGGGTTTTAAAGTAGTGTTCAAGCCAACTTTTAATGACCAGAGGGTTATTCATGTGTAAAACATCGTCTAAGAGTTGTTTTGCATCTGCCATTGGGACATGACAAATCGCCTTACGAACTCTTAATATATTGCTAGAACTCATGGAAAGTGTATTGAAACCCATCGCCATCAGTAGAATGGCAGATAATGGATCTCCTGCCATTTCACCACAGACACTGACTGGTTTTTGATAGATATGACAATCTTCTACTAAACGGTTTAAAGCGCGTAAGACAGACGGATGAAAGTGCGAATATACGTTAGCTACATGAGGATTGTTACGATCAACAGCCAATAAATATTGGGTTAAGTCATTGGAACCAACTGAAAAGAAGTCGACCAGCTCAGCAAACTCACCAATTTGTAAAAGTACACTCGGTACTTCAACCATGATCCCAATTTTAGGCTTAGTGATTTTGACTTGTTCTTCTTCTTGTACAGCTAACCAGTCTCGTTCCAATAAATACAAGACTTCTTCAACTTCACTGACACTTGTCACCATCGGTAACAAAATATGCAAATTATTCAAACCAATACTAGCTTTTAGCATGGCACGGATTTGCGCTGAGAAAATTTCAGGGTGATCCAGAGTAAAGCGTAGACCACGCCAACCTAATGCCGAGTTTTCTTCTTCAATACTAAAATAAGGCAAATCTTTATCCGCACCGATATCGAGAGTTCGCATAATCACGGGCTTATTGGCAAAATGGCTCAACTGCTGACGATAGATGGCACGTTGTTCTTCTTCACCTGGGAATCGTTCGCGTAGCATGAACGGAATTTCGCTGCGATATAAACCAACACCTTTCGCACCACGTTGCACGCCACGAACAACGTCAATCATCAAACCTGTATTTACGAATAAAGGAATAGAGATACCATCAGGTGTAATCGCATCTTTGGTCTCATATTGCTTCAAATCTTTAGCGATTTGCTCTTCTTCTTTCTGGACTTCTTTATATCGTTGACGTAATCGACGTGGTGGGTTAACAAAAACACGTCCCTGATAGGCATCGACAATCATCTCAATGTCATCAAGGGTGTTGATTGGCAATTCGGTGACACCCACAACGGTTGGAATCCCCAGAGCGCGTGCCACGATTACCATGTGTGAATTGGCAGCGCCTTCAGAAGTCACAATCGCAGCGATTTTATCAACAGGAAGTTCAACTAAAGCCGCCGTACTAATTTCTTCACCAATTAAAATACTGTCTGGGCTAAGTTCACGATGGCTGGAATCCGCCTCCTGTAGGCAGGCCAAAATGCGCCGTCCCAAGTCCTTAAGGTCAGAAACCCGTTCACGCAGGTAGTCATCTTCCATTTGTGCAAACAGCGCCACATGCTTGTCGATGACTTTACGCACCGCACCTTGTGCCCAACTGCCTGCACGAATGTGATCTTTAATCTCACTTGGTAAGGCATTTTCATCTAACATCCGCAAGAACACGCTAAATAACGCACGTTCTTCTGACATCAATGAATCTTGCATTTTCTCATCTAAAGATTGGATCTCTAAACGTACCGCAGCAATCGCTTGATCTAATAGGTCGAGTTCATCACTGATATCTTCAGCTTCACGATCGGGAATTGCAGCAAGATCGGCTGGGGGATAGAGCACGATGGCGCGACCTAATGCAATCCCTCCAGCACCTGAAACCCCTTGGAAGGTTTTGTAAGATGAACCACTGGTTGGTTTGCGGAAAACATCAATATTTCCGACCGCATGTGCATGGGCAATTACCCCTGAGAGTTGCGCACATAAAGTAACGAGAAATGATTCAGCCGCTTCACTAAAGTCTTGAGGTTCTTTATTTTGAACAACTAAAACGCCCATCACTTTACGGCGATACATCACGGGTACGCCAAGAAATGAGTTAAATAGCTCCTCACCTGTTTCAGGCAAATAAGCAAAGCGTTCATGCTTAGGTGCGTTATCTAAGTTTACAATTTCTTCACGGTTACCGACTAAACCGACGAGACCTTCACCAACACTCAAAGAAACATGTCCAACAGCTTCAGGTTTTAAACCTTTTGAAGCCATGAGCACATAGCGTTTATTTCGTTCATCCAATAAATAAATGGAGCATACATCGACATGCATCGCTTCAGCCACATGATTGACCATAATGTCCAAAGAATCATGCAAACTGACGGACGCATTAATTTCTTGCACAATGCGTCTAAGCGTGTCGAGTTGCATGTTTGACATGGATGTTTACTCCAATTTATAAATCGTTATCGGTCTAGTTATAACAGCTCTATGATCAAAAATCATTGCTTAAAGTGATGATTTGTTGACGATTAATGCTACGGTAATTGTAAACACAACTCCATCATGGCCCTGCGGTAAACATCTCTTTTGAAGTTCACTACTTGACCTAATGGATACCAGTAACTCACCCATTGCCATTGATCGAACTCGGGTGGGTCTGATAGATTTAACTGAATATGATGCGGCGATGCCGTTAATTTCAGTAAAAACCACTTTTGCTTTTGTCCAATACATACCGGATCAGAATCTGACCGAATGTACCGATGTGGCAAACGATAACGCAGCCAACTTTTAGTCTGCGCTACTATTTGGACGTGTTCGGGCAATAAACCGACTTCTTCTCTCAGTTCACGATAAAGTGCCTGTTCAGGGGTTTCTCCAAACTGGATCCCTCCTTGTGGAAATTGCCAAGCATTGTGACCAATGCGTTTTGCCCATAAAACTTGTCCGTCATCGTTTGCCAAAATGATCCCGACGTTGGGTCGGAAACCTTCTGAATCGATCATTTGGCTACCTAAATTTTCTCTATATCGTTGACTTTGATCTCGGGGACAGTCACTCTTCACGTCCAACTCGAAAAAGGTCAAAGTAAAATGTTTAAAATTGCTATGATCTTAACGAATTTTTAGTCACTTACGGAAATAGATTTACGTTTTTTTTCTTTAATTTGCATTTAAATGAGCATTTATATGAAATTGGCTTTGTTTGATTTAGATCACACCCTGTTAAATACCGATTCTGACCACTCATGGGGTGAGTTTTTAGTGAATGAAGGTTTGGTTGATCCAGTTCATCATCGTCAAATGAATGATAAATTCTACGAGGACTATAAGGCAGGACAACTTGATCCGATTGCCTATAACGAATTTGTCTTTGAATTTTTGACCAAGCATGACAATACTTATTTAACTGAACTACACCAGTTGTTTATGCAAAAAGTGATTCGTCCCCAAATGCGTCCGAAAGGTTTTGATGCAATTAAAAAGCATCAAGATTTAGGTCATGCGATTGTTGGGATTACTGCAACCAGTGATTTTATTACGGCTCCGATTTTTCGTGAATTTGGTATTACTGAAATTATTGCCACCAATGCCGAAGTTCTTGATGGGAAGTATACGGGTAAGGTGACAGGTTTACCTTGTTATCAGAAAGGTAAGCTTGCTCGTTTAGATCAATGGTTAGAGGGAAGAGCAGTTGATGAGTCTTGGGCGTATTCAGATTCGATTAATGATCGTTTTTTGCTTGAATATGCAACCCATGCAATTGCAGTGAATCCTGATGATCGTTTAGAAAAATTGGCGCAAGATCAAGATTGGGATATTCAAGACTGGTCGATTTAATCAACAAATATAGAAAAATGTTAAACATATTGAGCTGTTCGATATGTTTAATATAATAAATAAGAACATTGAATTGGATATAAAAAATGAAAGATCATCCTGATGAAACTGAACAAACTAAAAAACCAACCTGGCTAGATTATGTCGCCGAAGGTTGTGGCGAATTGATCGTACAACTTACATTATTAGGAATCTGTTTTTTAATTGGGAATGTTTATTTTGCCTATGTTGCTTTTGGCGTAGGTGCACTATTTTTGATTTTACCTTTTGCGATGTTAGTTTATTTTATAGCGAAAAAATATGTGAAAAAGCAAAGGCTAAACTATCAAAAAGCTCAGCAGAATAAGAAGTGAAAATATTTTGTTTTTAGGAAAGGGTTTTTTTGATATAAAAATGTTTTTGATAGGGGAAAATAATGAAAAAACAACAAATTGAATTGCCAGAGAAGTTGTGGAAAGAGCAAAGCATTGATTTAACCAGACACAGTTATCAAGGTAAGTTACTGACAAAAACCGAAGGTTTTAAATTAGGAAAAGCGCAACGTAAAAAGATTCCGCGTGAGCAATTATCACAATTGTCAGAACGACCAAAAGATACAACGGCTTTAATGATTTATGATTGGAGCAATCAAGGGCGTTTAGAGCAGCTTAAGCCCATTCGTGCCAAGCGTATGAGTGTTTCTCCATTTACCTATTATCGTGGTATGCCTTCTTTAATGTTGTTTGATCAAGCATGGGAGCAGTTTAACTCAGGTTTATTCCAGCAAATTTGTGGGGATTGTCATTTAAGCAATTTTGGTGGTTTTGCTAGCCCCGAGCGTAATCTTCTTTTCGGAATCAATGATTTTGATGAAACATTGGTTGCGCCATTTGAATGGGATTTGAAACGTTTGGCAACCAGCTTTGTGATTGCCGCACAAGATGTTGGGTTGGGCAACCGTGTAGGCTTAAAAGCCATTAAAACCATGTTGAATAGTTACCGCCAACATTTACTTGAAAATATGGAGTTATCACCATTACAGGTATGGTATGAGAAAGTTGATGCCAGTACATTGCTGGAAAATACGGAATGTCGAAAACTCAGAAAGAAAAGAGAGAAACTTCTTGATTCAGCACAAAAGAGAAATGCCCACTCGGTTTTGCCTAAACTGACCCAACAGGACAAAGAGACGGGTTTCAGACATTTTATTGATGATGAACCTTTGCTTTGGCATCCAAAGTTAAATGAACCATTCAACAAAAATGTTGATGAGTTTTTTAGACAGTATCGTGATTCATTGAAATATGATCGGCAGGTTTTATTTGACCGTTATCAACGTACCGATGTGGCATTAAAAGTGGTTGGGGTGGGGAGTGTAGGTACACGTTCAGCGATTGCACTGTTTCAGGATGCCGATCGTGAACCGTTAATTTTACAGATGAAAGAAGCCAGCCCCTCTATTCTAAGTCCATTATTCCCTGAAAAAGTGAAGCATGAAGGCGAGCGTGTGGTGCATGGCCAACAGTTGATGCAAGCTGCAAGCGATATTTTTCTGGGCTATTCCACATTGGGACAGCATTTCCATGTGCGCCAACTGCGTGATATGAAGATTTCAGTCGATTTAACCGATATGGACGATGAGTATTTTCATGAATATGCGGAAAGCTGTGGTCTGGCTCTAGCCCATGCCCATGCCAAGGCAGGGAATGCCGATGTGTTGATGGGTTATCTGGGTGAGGGGAATACCATGGTGGAGGTTTTACAGGAATACGCCACACAGTATGTGGCGCGCAACTTAAATGACTATCAGCATTTTATGAACGAAATAGCAGATGGCAAGATTCAGGTTGCTGGAGATGATGTGCTTTAGCCATCCGTATGTCGTTACAGGTGAATTGAAATAAGTTAAAGGGACTGTGAAAAAAATGTTTAAAAAAATGATGTCTGGTTTGAATATGCAAGGGGTGAGCGTAGAAACACGCTTATATAATCCTACCTTACAGGCTGGTGAGACGCTGCGCGGTGAAATTAATTTTACAGGGGGTTCAATAAATAAGGAAATTAATGGCTTATATCTAAAATTAATGACCATTGCAGAGGTTGAGTCTGGAGATCATGAATTTAATCACGCTTTGGTATTGGATCAGTGGTTGATTAGCTCGAAATTCCTGCTGGCTGCAAATGAGTCACAGCATATTCCATTTACCATGGAAATTCCTCATGAAACCCCGATCACTGAAGTTGCCTGCCGCCGTAATGGCACTCGGGTATGGATTGAAACGCACATGGATGTTGACTGGGGGCTGGATGCGACCGATCGTGATTATTTAAGTGTGTTACCCACACCAACCATGCAAGTGTTTTTACAAGCAATGCAACAATGTGGTTTTGTCTTATCGAGTGTCGATGTAGAAAAAGGACAACTCACGGCACGTAATTTTAGATCAACCATTGGTTGCTACCAAGAATTAGAGTTTGTTTCTTCACATCTGTTCAGCGGTTTTAATGAGGTAGAAGTGTCATTTGTTGCAGAAGCACATCAAACGCATGTGATGTTAGAAGTGGATCGAACTTTGCGTTCAGATCAGCTATTGACGATGACACTTCCAAATCAGCAATTAGATGTGGGTCAAGTGACGCAACAAATTCGCCGTTTGTTAAAAATAGGATAATCTATATCATCGATGCCTCCCATAATTATTGGGAGGTTTTAATGTCATATAACTGTCATCTTTTCTTTATAAGATGACAGTATGAAAATAAAAACAAATCAGGAAGAACATACTTCCAGCATGCTTAATGCATTACTCAAATTAGAACGCCAGCAACCGATGATAAAAACACGCTGGATTATGTTACCTATCTTAGTTTTATTGCTCATGTATAGTTGGCAACAGCAGATATTTACCGCTTGGGTTTTACTCCCATTAATATGGACAATTATTGTTTTAAACCATGTTTTGATCGCCAAGACTCGAAGGAATAAATTAGAGAAGATTGAGCAACTCAACATTGATCCAATATTTTGGAATAAATTAAAACAACAGTATCCCGAACTGAGCTTAAAACAACGTCGACTGATTGAACTGGGCTTTAAGGATTATTTGGCATTACACGTGATGCAAAAACAAGCCTATACCATGCCTTCACATGCTGTAGATGCTTTATGGCATGTGATGTTGCAATATCCAATCCAATATCAATATTTATGTAAGCAAACCATTGGCCGAACTTTGCATCATAGCCCTTATGATGCAGGCATTAAACCAGAAGAACAGGCACGGCAATTATTTGAAGCTTGGAAGTATAGTTGTATGTTACATGGATATAATCCAAGGAATACAATACAATTGCCACGATTGTTTGCCATTGATCAGGCTTTGGGTTGGAAAAATGGACAATTATTTGAACTTGAACAAATGACTAAAGATTTTGCAAAATACATGCAAGATCAATCATCATCTTCATCCAGTTGCGGTAGTAGTTGTAGCAGTTGCGGTGGCGATTAACTGACTCAGCTTCACTGCATCATATGAATTAATTCTTCCGCTGCTTTTGATTGGATTCGAGCGGGATGCCACACCATACCCAATTGGCGTTGCATATCAAGATTGAGATCGAGTTGTTTTAAATCTCGATTCACCAAAGTTTTGGGTAATACTGACCAACCTAAGCCAATAGAAACTAACATTCTAATCGACTCTAAAGGATTGTTACTCATACTAATTTTAGGTTTTAAACCCTTTTTTTCAAACTCTGCTAATGTGATTTGACTGGTATAAGTATGTGCTGCGGGTAAAAGGCTTGGATAAGCAATCAAATCTTCTAATTTAAGTTGTGATTGTTGCGCTAAAGGATGAAAAGGTGAGGTGACAAAAACCAAAGGATCATTCCAAATGGTCAAGTAACTTAGGCGGTCATCTCCAATTGGAGGGAGGGTTAAAAAGGCCAGTTCGAGTTCACCTGCTAAAACTTGTTCATGCGCCTGTTCTGAGTCTACAAAATGTACATCTAAAGTGACTTGTGGAAAAGATTGCACAAAAGCCTTCAGTGGGTCTGCGAGATGATGCAATCCGATATGATGACTCGTCCCAATTTTTAAACGACCTTGTACCTGATTCTGCTCATGACTCAGCGTATGATGAATTTCACCTAATTCATTGAGCCAAGTTCTCACTTTCGGTAATAAAGAATGTGCAGCATGGGTGGGTTGAATACCGCGTCCTGCGGATTCAAACAGTTTTACTCCAAAATATTCTTCAAGCGTATGAATTCGTTTGGTCACCGCAGGTTGAGTAATAAATAATTGTTCCGCCGCGATAGAAATTGAACCCGTTTCCATTACTTTTAAAAATGCTTCAAATGCAGCAAGATTCATACAGGCTTACTCAAATAACTTTAAAATAGGTGCTCAGATATTGAAGCGGAAAATTAGAAATAATTCCAAACTTTTTCATGGAAGAAAAAGGCAAAAGCTTGTACGGTTGGTTCAATTAAACTTAAGGTTGCAGCCATGATTAAATTCCCCGTAATCATATAGGCAACTATCATCGCAACACTAATATGCATGATGTAGTAACTCAAGGTTTTTTTTAAAGTCCGTTGATTGTTAATCACGAATTGCTGAATGTTTGCCATGTCGCTCGCCCTTTGAAATCCTATTTAATTAAATAATAATGATTATCATTTAAAAAGTAAAAAAGAAATTTCTACTCTCGATGATCGAAATTTTAGATAGATAAGGATTTATCTCTTTTAGTGAAAAAAATTGATGCGCAAATGAATTATTTATTCCAAAAAGTTTAATAACTAATAAAAATGATAAATTAGATTTATGTGAAAGCATTGCTATAATAAATTTAAGATTTAGTTACCCAGTCCTATGACAAGCACGTTGGAGAGCGACGACATGGCAGGCAAGACATTATATGACAAATTATGGGATGACCATTTAGTTAAGCAACGTGATGATGGTTCAAGCTTGATTTATATTGATCGTCATTTATTACATGAAGTGACTAGCCCTCAAGCATTTGAAGGCTTACAACTTGCTGATCGTCAGCCATGGCGTTTAAGTG
This sequence comes from Acinetobacter sp. ANC5681, assembly GCF_023488045.1. Lineage (NCBI taxonomy): Bacteria > Pseudomonadati > Pseudomonadota > Gammaproteobacteria > Moraxellales > Moraxellaceae > Acinetobacter > Acinetobacter sp. ANC5681. Next base: position 106,590 of record NZ_JAMFKZ010000002.1, on the reverse strand, counting down.
CCAATGTCGCAACACCTGACCATAACGTTCCAACTTCTAAAAAAGAGCGTGAGCAAGGCATTGCTGGAATCGAAGATGATACGTCTCGTATCCAAGTCCAAACTTTAGATGATAACTGTAAGACGTTTAATATCGTTGAATTTGGTATTAATGATATTCGTCAAGGTATCGCCCACGTGGTAGGACCAGAGCAAGGTTTAACTTTGCCGGGTATGACGGTGGTCTGTGGTGACTCACACACAGCTACACATGGTGCTTTTGGCTGTTTGGCACACGGTATTGGTACGTCAGAAGTTGAGCATGTGTTAGCAACTCAATGTTTAGTACAGAAAAAATCGAAAAACATGCTTGTTCGTGTTGATGGTGTATTAGGCAAAGGCGTGACGTCGAAAGATGTTGTTTTAGCGATTATCGGCAAAATTGGAACGGCTGGTGGTACAGGCTATGCCATTGAATTTGGTGGTCAAGTGTTCCGTGATATGTCGATCGAAGGGCGTATGACCGTATGTAACATGGCAATCGAAGCGGGTGCGCGCGTAGGTATGGTTGCTGTCGATGACAAAACCATTGCTTATGTCAAAGATCGTAACTATGCACCTAAAGGCGAGCAGTGGGATCAAGCCGTAGAATACTGGAATACCTTACATTCAGACGAAGATGCTGTATTTGATGCAGTCGTCGTATTGAATGGTGCTGAGATTGAGCCACAAGTTTCTTGGGGAACATCTCCAGAAATGGTGATCCCTGTTTCGCAAGCAGTACCGACTTTAGAAGAAGCAAAAGATGATGTTCAGCGTAATGACTGGACTCGTGCTTATCAATATATGGGTTTAACTGCTGGTCAAGCGTTGTCTGATATTCAATTGGATCGTGTATTTATTGGTTCATGTACCAATTCTCGTATTGAAGATATTCGTGCTGCGGCAGATGTCGTGAAAGGGCGTAAAGTTGCATCTAGTATTAAACAGGCGATGATCGTTCCGGGTTCAGGTTTGGTGAAGCAACAAGCAGAACAAGAAGGCTTGGATCAAATTTTCTTAGACGCTGGTTTTGAATGGCGTGAGCCGGGTTGTTCGATGTGCTTAGCAATGAATGCTGATAAATTACAACCAGGCGAACATTGTGCATCTACTTCGAATCGTAATTTTGAAGGTCGTCAGGGTAACGGTGGTCGTACACATTTAGTGAGCCCAGCAATGGCTGCAGCAGCTGCAATTGCAGGTCATTTTGTTGATGTACGTTCATTCTAAAGGAGCAAAATCATGAAAAAATACACTGTAGAACAAGGTATTGTTGCACCTTTAGATCGTGCAAATGTTGATACTGATTTAATCATTCCAAAACAGTTTTTGAAGTCAATTAAACGCACAGGTTTTGGCGATAACTTATTTGATGAATTGCGTTATTTAGATGAAGGTTATTTAGGGCAAGATATTAGCAAACGTCCAATTAACCCTGAATTTGTGTTGAATAAACCGCGTTATCAAGGTTCAACGATTTTATTGGCACGCACGAACTTTGGCTGTGGCTCTAGTCGTGAGCATGCACCTTGGGCTTTGAATGAGTATGGTTTCCGTACCGTGATCGCGCCAAGCTTTGCCGATATTTTCTTTAATAACTGCTTTAAAAATGGCATGTTGCCTGTGATTTTATCTGAAGAGATTGTTGATCAGTTATTCAAGGAATGTGCTGAAACAGAAGGTTATCAATTGACCATCGATTTAGAAGCTCAGGAAGTGCGCACGCCAACAGGTGAAGCATTTAAATTTGAAATTGATCCATTCCGTAAGCACTGCTTATTAAATGGTTTGGATGATATTGGCTTAACTTTGCAAGTGGCAGATGATATCCGTGCCTATGAAGAAAAAGCCAAACAGGCGCGTCCCTGGGTATTTCAGGAAATAAAGGCCTAGGCTTTTGTTGAGTGGAGATACTTTAATGTCTGGGGACATTTTAAAGATAGTCATAGCGCAGACATTGAACTCTTGCTAACATGCTAGCGAATAATATTTGCTTGCATGTGTGCATGTTATGAGGACTGGGCTCGAATAATGAAAAGAAGACTCGCTTACAGTATTTTGCTGTGTTTAGGTCTTGCGACAACGTTAACGGCATGCCAAAACGCGCCGACTGTTGTTGATCAGGTTCGTATTGCCCAAAATACAGTAGGCAATAAAGCAGAAAATGCAACTTTGTATTGTTCAGGCGTCGAAAATTGTGAGTTTGAACGAATCAATGATATTGCCGTGATCGATGCCAAATCGCACCGTATTAGCCAACAGGCGATGGAGCGAGGGATTGTACGATTGCATGGTTCGGTTTTTAGTAGAAAACAACAAGTCTACTTAAATGTACCAGCCAAACAATATGAAGTAGTCATTCGCTTTTATCCTATTTCACCAGACCGAGCTGAAACCTTCCATGTGATTCATGCGTTCAAGCCGCATCAAAGCTATACCTTTAAAATGTACCGAGACCGTGCATATCGTTCGGGTAGTTTATTAAATGTTTCTATACCTGAACCCTTATGTGTGGATTTGCAACAAGAACAGCATACGATTCGTCGATTCTGTCGCCCATATGATGTGAGCACAGGTTTGGGTGAATTTGTTGAGAAAAAGATTTAATCGGCTTGCAGTATGAACGCTGCATATATGAAACTGGAAGAATAAATGTCTAAACATATTTTAATTTTAGCAGGCGATGGTATCGGTCCTGAGATTGTTGGTGCAGCTGAGCAAGTACTAACTAAGGTGAATCAAAAATTTAATTTAGGTTTGACATGGGAACATGGTTTGTTGGGTGGTTCTGCGATTGATGCACATGGTGAACCTTACCCAGCTGTCACTAGTGAACAGGCGAAAAAAGCCGATGCAATCTTGTTGGGTGCGGTTGGTGGACCTAAATGGGATACAATTGAGCGTTCAATCCGACCAGAGCGTGGCCTGTTAAAAATCCGCAGCGAATTGAACCTGTTTGCCAACCTGCGTCCTGCGATTCTTTATCCACAATTGGCTGATGCTTCAAGTTTGAAGCCAGAAATCGTTGCAGGTTTGGATATCCTCATTGTTCGTGAATTAACGGGGGGGATCTACTTTGGTCAACCACGTGGTATTCGCGAATTAGAAAATGGCGAAAAACAAGGCTATAACACTGATGTTTATTCAGAAAGTGAAATCAAGCGTATCGCCAAAGTTGCATTCGAGCTAGCAGGCTTGCGCGGTGGCAAAGTATGCTCGGTTGATAAAGCCAATGTATTGGAAGTGACTGAATTGTGGAAGCAAACGGTTACTGATTTACAGCAAGCACAATATTCAAATATTCAACTCTCACATATGTATGTTGACAATGCTGCGATGCAGTTAGTGCGTGCACCAAAGCAGTTTGATGTGATCGTTACAGGTAATTTATTTGGTGATATCTTATCTGACGAAGCAGCAATGTTGACAGGTTCGATCGGCATGTTGCCTTCTGCATCTTTAGATGAAAATGGCAAAGGCATGTATGAGCCATGTCATGGTTCTGCACCAGATATTGCTGGTCAAAATGTTGCTAATCCATTGGCAACTATTCTTTCAGTTGCGATGATGTTACGTTATACCTTCCGTGAAGAAGCTGCAGCAAAAGCAATTGAAGATGCAGTGGGTCAAGTATTAGATCAAGGTTTGCGTACAGCAGATATTATGTCTGAAGGCATGACAAAAGTTGGTACAGATGCTATGGGTGAAGCTGTAGTTTCAGCACTAAACTAAGAATTATAGCCAATAAAAAACGCAGCTTGGGCTGCGTTTTTTTATAACTTAATGTATATGGGCGAACTAACAAGCCTTGCCTTCATGGCGAATAGAGCGAGCAATTTGCTGTTGGTCTAGCTCAAAAATGATGTGACATTTTAAATTGAGATCATAAGTACTATCTGTATTGCCAGCACTTTGAATTGGTATATTTTGAGCACCAAGTTCAGCCGATTGAGCGATAGGAATAGGAATACGAATTGGGCGAATGACAGTGTAAATCAGCTGATTGCTTTGTTTGATTGGTTGGGCGATAGTCTGAAAACCTAGAGGTTTAAATCGAATGGCTGTTGGATTATGGTTGCAGATTGCCCGATAAAAAGTTGTAAATAATCAGGTAGGCTGGTTGGATTTTGGTATGCAGTGGTATATGCTTGTAAAGATAATATGATTAGAAATAACAAATACTTAAATTTTTATTTTGATTAATCCTTATCCTCTCATCTATGTTTATTCAATCCTTAAATGATGTTGGTGTCGAGTTGATTTGTGTGAATTGATAAAAATATACAAACTAGTCTATTTTTAGGCAATATTCAATTGAGTTCAAATGTGCTTACATAGATAGGATATTAAGCGATTGAGAAAACTTGATGCACAAATTTATATTTGGACTGATGTGTGGCGCTTTAGCAACATTCAGTCATGCAGATAATTGTGATAAGGCACGCAATACGTATGATGATATTTATTGCACGAATAAAATTTATGCGAGTGCTGATGCTGATTTAAATAAAAATTACCAGCAATTGCGTCACCAACTCAATGAGACACAACAAAAGATTCTTAAAAAGTCCCAGCTCGCATGGATTCATCATCGAGATGCAGAATGTACTGATGATCAAAAAAATAGCGTAAGCGTGCAATGTAGACTTACGACGACACAAGAGCGTAATCATTGGTTAGAGGAAAGATTACGTGAGTGTCAAACGGTAGGGTGTAAAACAACACGTTTGAGTGAGTAATAAGAATCAAGCATAAAAAAAGCCACAAACAAAATGTGGCTTTTTTGCATTCACGAATCTCTTAGCGCGCGCGATAAGTGATACGACCCTTTGTTAAGTCATAAGGTGTCATTTCTACTTTTACACTGTCACCCGTCAAAATACGGATATAGTGTTTGCGCATTTTACCAGAAATGTGAGCAATAACTTCGTGACCGTTTTCTAAACGTACACGGAACATCGTATTAGGAAGCGTTTCGGTGACAACGCCTTCGAACTCAATGAGTTCCTCTTTATTGGCCATAGCCTACCTGATGATCAAATTGGAAAGGCGCAAATTATAGTCAATTTATTTAAATTTTACAAGGTGAAGCGTAGGTAAACCTTTTAGATCTTTATTCATAAAAACTGTCGGACAATTGACAATCTTTTTTAACAAAAGAAGCAGAATATTGTTGTCAGTTTGGTCAATCAACGTTAATCTAAAATTGTTGTTATTGTTACAAGAACGTATCTACAGGGAAGGGCACTGAGTGGGTCAGTTAACAGATGCATCAGTTGTATTGCGCTTTGGTTATCAGGCAATTCGTAAAGCGGGATTGCCAACTGAAGAGATTCTAACAAAAGCAGGGGTAGCGCTAAATCAAATTGATACCAATGCCAGAACGCCATTAAGTGCGCAAAATGCATTCTGGATAGCTGCACAGGAAGTCAGCAATGATCCTGATATTGGTTTACACTTGGGTGAGCATCTGCCACTTTATCGTGGGCAGGTGATTGAACATCTATTTATCAGTAGTGAAACCTTTGGGGAGGGTCTGAAACGTGCCCTAGCCTATCAGCGTTTGATCAGTGATGCCTTTGATGCCAAACTGGTGATTCAGGATGGACGCTGTTATTTAAGCAATGGCGAACAGTACTGGTCTGACAATCTGGTCAATCGCCATTTTTCTGAATGTGCTATGTCGGGCATCTTACGTTTCTTTAAATTTATTACTGAAGGTCAGTTTCAGCCAATCTACATTGACTTTAACTTCAATGAAGGTGCGGATGATGATGAATATTTTCGGGTGTATGGCTGTCCTGTCAGTTTGGGTCAAAAAGAAACCCGCCTTTATTTTGATGATGCCGTGCTTGATTATCCATTATGGCAAGCTGAACCTGAATTGCTGCAACTGCATGAGCAACTTGCGATTGAGAAGTTGCAGGAACTCGCCCGATATGATTTGGTGGGCGAGGTACGCCGTGCCATTGGTTCAACTTTAGAAAGTGGTGAAACTACGTTAGAAACAGTTGCAGCTCAATTAAGCATCACGCCACGACGCTTAAGAACACAGCTTAGCGAGGCGAATACAAGCTTCCAGCAAATCCTTTCAGATTATCGTTGCCGCCTAGCGAAGAAATTATTGGCGAATACCAATGAAAGTGTAGAAAGAATTGTGTATTTAACAGGTTTTTCTGAACCAAGTACGTTCTATCGTGCATTTAAGCGTTGGACGAATGAAACCCCTGTTGAATATCGTAAGCGTAAACAGCGTTAATTTTTCTAAGAAAAAAGCCTTATCTCTCGATAAGGCTTTTTTTATTCAGGCAGATTTAACCATTGGGGACCTAAAGGCAGCTGTGGTAAATCAAACTCATCAGGATAATAGGACTGAATAAAATATAAACCATCAGGTGGGGCGGTGATGCCTGCAGCCGTACGGTCTTCTGCGGCAAACATGGTATCGATATGATCAATCTCATACATACCTTGTCCGATTTCTAGTAAGCATCCCATGATATTGCGTACCATATGATGTAAAAATCCATCGGCTTGAATATCTAATACTAAATAGCGTCCATGTTCAAATAGACGGCAGTGTTTTACATGACGTATGGGTTGATTGGATTGACAGGCAGCAGCTCGGAAGGTCTCGAAGTTATGCGTTCCCTCAAATTTTGCTGCAGCGACAATCATCTTCGGTACATCTAATTTTTGATAAAGATGAGTGACTTGTTTATACAATAGTGCAGGACGGGTGGGTGCGTTATAGACGACATAACGATAACGTCGTGCAGTGGCTTTGAACCGTGCATGGAAGTTCTCATCCATGCATTTAATCCATTGAATTGAAATATCTTTTGGAAGTTGACTGTTGGTGCCACGAATCCAACCTTGTTCTGGGCGAATAGCTTCGGTGTCGAAATGAGCCACCATATTGGTTGCATGTACACCTGCATCAGTTCGTCCAGCACCATGCAAAATAATGGGCTCATTGGCAATACGGCTTAGTACTTTCTCGATGGTCTCTTGAACAGTTACAACGCCAGGCTGCTGGGTTTGCCAACCACGGTATTGCGTGCCACAAAATTCAATACCGATTGCATAACGTTGCATGTTTTAACCTCAAATATTAATGCTGATGCCAATTCGCGAACCATTGTTCGTGGCTCGGATATTTTAAATAGATTTGCAAGACTTTTGCATATAAATCAGCATGGCTATGGCAATCATTGATTAAAACTTTGGCAGATTGAATCCATGAACTGACGGCATAGCGTTGATCTAGTTGCCCAAAGGTCACTTGGGTGCTGATAATAGGCAGACATTTTTTTTGATACAGTTGCTCAAACAGCATCAGAATTTCGTCATTTACTGCAATATTGCCTGTGCCAAATCCTTGTAGAATCAAGAAATTTGGTGGGTTAAGTAGAATATTTTTTAACTGTAGAATGAGTTGTTCTTTTGCAATCGGTTGCAACATCAAATTTAAAATGCTGAGTTCAGCTGCTTGCTGAATATATTCATTTTGAACAACAAGAGAATCTGCTGTGGTTTGACAACTTTGATCAGCTTTAACACCAACAAAAGCATCCAACTCAGTAGTATGTGCTTTTAAGGTCGTTTGTGCGTGAAAAACTTGTTCATGGAACGCCAGATAAACACCCGTTGGCAAAGAGAGGACTTGCTCTAATGCTAAATATAGGTTGCCTGTGGCATCTGTAAATTCACGGGTATCATTGCCTTCAACATTCAATAATGGGTATTGGCTACCTGTAATGATGGCATGACAAGAATGTCCCAAGAAACGAGCAAGTGTTGCTGCAGCGTAACTTAAAGTATCTGTCCCATGAATAATGACAAAATGTTGAAAACCATTGAGTTGCAATTGCTGGATTTGTTGTACCAACTTTAGCCAATCCGTTGCGGTGCAGGCACTACTGTCTTTGATACTAGGCGCAGCGAAGCATTCGACCTGTAAATGAGGTGGAATGATCTTAGCTAGTAAAGGTAGAAAATCCTGTTCTGGCATCGGCATCAATGGTTCGCCAACGCAACCAAACGTCCCACCCATATAAATTAAAGCGATTTTTTTCATCATAAAAAAAGCAGTCTGAGAGACTGCTTATATTAGACCGATCAAATTCAGGAAGCTATTTTATTCAGTAAACTTTGTGAATGTTGTTGTTGCTCTGCATTAAATGACGGGCTATTTTTTAATAATTCACGTGCAGAATCATAAGCGCCCAATTCAATATATTGCTCAGCAAGTTCTAAATTGAGCTGTGCTTCATCAAGCTGTTGTAAATCAGGAAATGATTGTACAAGAGGGTCATTGATTGCAACAGATGTAGTTTGAAGCGAGGTTTGAACAGGTTCAAGTTCAACAACTGATTCTGTAACTGTTTCTGTAACTTCAACTTGCTTGTTTTCTGTCGGTTCAAAACTAAAATCTAACGTTGGCGCTGCTTCAGTTTTTTGTTCTGTAACTTCTAAGTTTGAAAAATTGAAATCTAATTCAGGCTTTGCTTCTTCAACTACAGGAGAAGTTGCAGGTGCAGCGTCTAAATTGAATGAGAATTCTAAAGGAGCAGGCTCTTTATTCTCTTGTTGCTCGATTGTTGGCGCAGCTTCAGTTGTTTCCTTTTTCTCAAAGGAAAAATTAAAATCTAATGGCTGAACTTCTGGGACTGGTTCAACTGGCTTAGCTTCTTCTGCTGGTGCAGCATATCCAGATTGTAAGTCATCAAATGATTGTGACGTTTTTGATGCCGCTAAAGCGTCAAAATCTGCGTTGTTTTGCTCCTTTGCTAAACTATCTGATGTACTGGTTTGCTGGAAATGGCTTGAGCCTGAATTGAACTCAATTGCATCAGGTTGTTTATTTTTTTCATATTCACGTTGCTTTGCTTCAGCAGCTTCAGCAATATCATCAAGTTTCAAAGCATGAATATGTTTGATCAATTGATCAATTGCAAAATCATCTTTTTGAGCTAAGTGAATATCAAGGAGAAATAAATATAACTCATGTTGGGAGTTATCTTGTTTTAAAATCTGATTGATTTGTGCTTCTGCGCTTTGATAATTGCCACTTTGAATTTGCTGTTCAATTTTCTGGCGTAAAGACTCTGGAATCGCGGTTGCGGCGGCTGGAACAGATTCCTGTTCTTCACGTGCTAATGTCGTACGTGAAGTTTTAGTTGTAGCTGCTTTCTTCGCTGATTTTGCTGTAGCACCTTTTTTAGATGTGGCAGTAGTTTGGTTGTCACTGCGTTTTTTTAAAACGATTGCAACAACTAATACGACGATTAGCAGTACAATTATTATAGTTGACATGATCTATACCCCTTAAAGATAGAGCCGCTTTGTTGCAAATTTATGAGAATCTTCTCGTAACCTAGCGTGTTGGCTTTTTAGTTTCCTGCTGCACTTTCAACTGATCTTGTAACTCTGCAAGCCGAGCATTTAATAGCTGAATACGTTGTTCCTTGTTGCGTAATGCCAATTCTAGCTGTGTTACGTTTCTTTGTAATGTAACGGTTTTTTCTCGTGCTGTCATAACTTTTAATGATAAATCTGCACTGGTTTTTTGCTGTAATGTGTCTTTTTTCGCACTTCCATTGCTTGAATCTTGGTTACTTTCAGCGACCAGTGACATTTCAGCTTGCTGCAGGCGATATTTGGCTTGACCTGATCGAGGATGTGTTGTCTGTGCTGCTATTTGATTTATTGCTGTATTCTGACGAGATGGTGTTATGTTTAGATTGAAATTTAAACGAGACCCTTGTCTTAAACGATTTGCATTGCCACCAATAAAAGCATGCTCATTTTGTGCTTTGATCTGATTCATAACTTTAGCAACAGGCTGTTGTGTTTGTGATGCGATTTGTTGCGCAATACTCCACAAAGATTCATTACGCTGCACGACATGCTGTTGAGCTGAGTTATTAGATGCAGTCATGGAATTGCTATTTGTGGCAGGTGCTTTCTTTTTAGCTTGTTGTGCAGTTTGTGTAGGTTGTTGTTTTTTAAATTTCTCTTGTGGTTCGGCTGGCTTTGTATCGAGTGGTTTTGATTCTTTTTTGATTGGTGTTGGTGGTTGACTCGCAGTTTGAACTGGCTGAGCTGCGACTTGAACAATAGGCTGTTTAGTCATGGTAGGCGTTGGATTTGATTCAACTTTTACTGGTGCAGTCGTATTTATATTATTTGTTTCGATTTTAGGGCTAATTTTTGCAGTTGCAGTGTCCTGATTTTGGCTTGGTATCGGCGTTGTAACAACAGATATTGCTACTGGAGAGCTTTGCTTTGATTGTGAGCTATTTAATACTGGTGGTAAAGCTGAGGAGACATTTAATAAATTTTCTTGCTTTAAATTAAGCTCTTTTACATTTGTTGCAATCGGTGAACTGAAGCGAGTGCTTTCGGGTAAATTGAGCGCAATATCTTTTTCACTGACAATATATTTAGGTGAAAGTATTTTTTCATTCGCAGCTGCTTTAGCGGATATCGCTCTCGAACTTTGTCCTATAGGTTGCTTAATATGCTTTAAATGTGATGCACCACTTTCTTGTATTTTAAGAATAATATTAAGTTCACTGTCTATCATTGGACGTGTAGAAGTGATCACAATCACCCCTTCACCTTGTGAATTGCGACGTGTATAAAAATTTAGGCCACTCGGAGGCTGATGAGCAGCACCCATCATTAAAAGATCTTCAGGTGTTGCTAAGCCTACATCTAATTTTGCGGTAGGATCAGCTTGATGAAAACTCATTTCTGCATAGAGTAATTCACCAGGTGCAGATTGGATTTGCAATGGATCGAGTGTAATCGCATAAAGGTGTTGCGAAGAAATGATGGCTAAAATGGCAACTTTTAATTTGTTATAAACAGTCATCTCGATCCATGAAAAAGTGATGTTTTAGTCAATTCAAAAGTATACATTACCGTGATGTAAATGAATTGTAAAATATTCATGTTTGATAAAAAACAAAAGCCGATCAAATGTGATCGGCTTTTGTTTTTTAAATGTTTTTGCTTAAGCGTTCTTGTATTCAACCAAAATACGAAGCATACGACGTAAAGGTTCAGCAGCACCCCAAAGTAGCTGATCGCCTACTGTAAATGCACCTAAATATTCTTTACCCATATTGAGCTTACGTAAACGACCAACTGGAACTGTTAAAGTACCCGTCACAGCAACAGGAGTAAGGTCAGTCATAGAGGCTTCACGGGTATTTGGAACCACTTTCGCCCATTGGCTTGATTGACGAATCATATCTTCGATTTCATCAAGCGCAACATCTTTTTTCAACTTCAAAGTAATGGCTTGAGAGTGACAACGCATTGCACCAATACGAACACAATGACCATCAATAGGAACAATCTGTTGATTGCCTAAGATCTTGTTGGTTTCAACTTGACCTTTCCATTCCTCTTTTGATTGACCACTTTCAAGCTGTTTATCGATATATGGGATCAATGAACCTGCTAATGGCACACCAAAGTTAGATTTTGGAAAACCTTCGCCACGTTGCAACTCGGCAATTTGACGGTCAATATCAAGAATTGCAGATTTTGGATCATCCAATAACGTTTTAGTATTGTTATATAAATAGCCCATTCCAGTGATCAATTCACGCATGTTTTGCGCGCCCGCACCAGAAGCTGCTTGATAAGTCATCGAAGTTGCCCATTCCACTAAATTATTTTGGAACAGAGAGCCTAAACCCATCAACATTAAAGAAACTGTACAGTTACCGCCAACGAAAGTTTTAGTGCCGTTGACTAAACCATCTTTAATCACGTTTAAATTGACTGGATCAAGTACGATGATCGCATCATCTGCCATACGTAGTGTAGATGCTGCATCAATCCAGTAACCATCCCAACCTTCAGCTTTTAGCTTAGGGAAAATTTCAGATGTATAATCACCACCTTGACAGGTTAAAATGACATCCATTTGCTTCAGACTGTTAATGTCTGACGCATCCATAAGTGCTGGTGCAGTCTTACCACCAAATGAAGGCGCTTCGCCACCTGCATTACTGGTAGAAAAATAGAATGGCTCAATATGAGCAAAATCATTCTCTTCAACCATACGTTGCATAAGGACAGAACCCACCATCCCACGCCAACCGACCAGACCTACTTTCATGTCATTGTGCCTCGGTATTTCAAAAAACTTTTAAGGGGTTTGAGTGTATCAAAAGCGACCACAACTGCAAGCTTTACGTAAATAAAACGATAATTTAATTGAGTGAAATAACTTGTTTGTATTAGATAGAAAATTGATAAAGCCATAACTTTATTGAGAATCTAAGACATCCCCCTCGAGAAAAATGAACATGATATGGATTCAGATTTGTGCAGTATTGGTTATATGGCTTTCGTTTTGGTCATTAATCCCCAGAGATGAGTGGTGGTTTAGAGGTGCAGACTTTCCGCGCTTACAGATTCTGGCACTCGGTCTCTTCGCCTTTTTTGCAATGTTATTTGCCATTCCCAAATGGACCTTGACTACCGAGTTGCTGTTTGTTGGACTGGTCGCAGCAATCGCTTATCAGTTGAAAATGGTTCTTCCATATACCCCGATTTGGAAAAAACAAGTTCAAAAAGTTAAGCCTGAGCAAATCAATGAAAACCAGCAAATCTCATTGCTGGTTGCCAATGTGTTGACGCCAAATGATAAATATCATCTATTGCTTGAGCATATAGACACACTAAAACCTGATGTTGTGCTGACATTAGAGTCAGATTCAAGTTGGCAAAATGCGTTAGTTCACATTGAACAAGATTATCCTTATCGCGTGCCCGTACCTTTAGATAACTTATATGGTATGCATCTATATAGCCGCTTGCCATTGCACGATACAGAAGTGAAATTTATCTTAAGTGATGAAATTCCATCTATACACGCTTCGGTAACATTACGTTCAGGTATCCAAGTACAGTTATATTGTTTACACCCTAAACCACCAAGCCCAACTGAAGCTAAAGATTCAACTTTAAGAGATGCCGAGCTTTTAATTATTGGCGATCGAATAAAAGATTTGGATGAAAGTTGTATTGTCATGGGGGATCTTAATGATGTGGCATGGTCACGCACCACGCGATTATTTCAACGAATCAGTGGTTTGCTAGATCCACGGGTAGGTCGCTATTTCATGAATACTTTTCACGCAGATTATCGACTTTTACGTTGGTCTTTAGACCATATCTTTCATAGTACTGACTTTGGCTTAGTGGAAATGAAACGTTTATCTCATATAGGTTCTGATCATTTTCCAATTTATGTCGTTTTACAGACGGGTCGTATTTTTGAGCAACAGCAGGAAGAACTAGAACAAAGCGCTGAAGATGAACGAGAGGCTCAAGAAGCGATTCGGGATGGTATAGAAAAAGCAGAACAAGAGCACAAGCAAGTTGTTGATGAATTGGCTCAGCCTTATAAGTGATTCAATAGAATGAAATGGCAAATATCGTGATGTAAGCAATATCGTACATTGATTTAAGTCTACGGCGAATAGTCGAGTTTGATCAAAAGATTTATTCTAAATACATCAGCACATGGACGCAGGAATGGATTTCCGTTTAAGGATAGCGACGCTGAGATGGAAAATGCATTATGGATATGATGCATGCTATGGAAGCAAGATAATAACAAAGATCTGAGAGCACAACCTCATTTGCCCGAGTTTTGCAGGATGCGAAACTCGGGTTTTAATTTTCTCTAAATATTAATAAATTATTAATAAATTTTTTCGTAACCTTCTGCTCGGGTTTTGAATCTACGGTGAAACCACATCCATTGAGTTGGGGCGATTCTAAGCTGTGCTTCAATAATCTTGTTCACGCGAACCGCATCAGCCACCTCATCCTCACTTGGCATATTTTCAACCATTGGCTCAATCAGCACCTTATACCGAGGATTGCGGATATCACCATAACGGTAGAAATAAAGTGGTATAGCGACAGATTTGGAAATTTTTAGCAGACGACGATGTGCAGTCACCGTTGCGGCTGGCACACCAAAGAAAGGCGCCATCACCCCTTGCTTTAAACCAAAATCCTGATCGGGACTATACCAGATTGCACCGCCATCCTTGAGCCTGCGAATCAGGCCACGCATATCATCATGGTCAATCTGGTGCTGGTAAATGGTGGCGCGGCAACGATAAATCAGCATATCCAGCATGGGATTGTTTTGTGGACGATAAACCACATCGGGCTCAAAGTATTGAGCACAGATATAACCGCCTGCATCCAGCAGGGTACTATGTGTGCCAAGCAATAAGATACCTTTGCCTTGAGCTTTGGCTGAGTTGATGTGCTCTAGCCCTTCAATACTATGGCGTCCTTTAAACCAATTTGGACAATACCAAGCATTCAATGTTTCAAATACACCCAACATCATGTCGACAAACACTTGTTTTGCTTGTGCTTCAACCTCAACAGGAGACCATTCAGGGAAGCAAACTTCCAGATTTCTGATTGTGGTTTTTCGACGTGATTTGAGCAAGTGCCAGCATAATGAGGCTAAACCATGTGCCAAGCGCCATTGAATTGCCCAAGGTAAGATTGCTAAGAGCATGAGAAAAGTGATGGCGATCCAGATTTTCCAATACTTAGGGAGTAAAAATTCCCATTGAAACTCACCAGGAATATAAGACGATTGTTGGCTCATAAACTAGAAATATGAATGATATTGAATTTTGAAGCAGTGTAACATGAAGTCAGTTTTACGACTTTAAATCTAAAAGATAAAGCACAGCCTTTTTGTGTATAGATAAATAAATATTTTGATCAGGAGACCATGTTGAAACAGATAAGCATACTTAAGGGAGATATTACCCAAAGCGCAGTGGATGCTATCATCAATGCAGCAAATACCTCACTTTTAGGTGGAGGTGGGGTGGATGGTGCAATTCATCGTCGTGGAGGTGCCGCGATTTTGGCAGAGTGTCAAAAAATCCGTGCCAAACAGGGTGGTTGTGCAGTAGGTGAAGCGGTGATAACCACCGCAGGAAATCTACCAGCAAAATATGTGATTCATACTGTTGGACCAACATGGTTCAATGGTGAGAAAAACGAACCAATTTTATTAGAAAATGCTTATCGTAATAGTTTTAAACTCGCTGATCATCTGGGTTTAAAAACAATTGCCTTTCCAAATATTTCAACAGGAATTTATCGGTTTCCTAAACAACTTGCTGCTCAAATCGCGTTTAAAGTGATTAATGACGAGTTAAAACAAAGTCAGTCAGTCCAAGAAGTAATTTTTGTTTGTTTTGATGATGAAAATTTTAATATTTATCAGTCATTAAAAGATGATTTTGAAATCTAAGCATTCATTGGATTTTAATAGAGCATCTATCCATATAACGATAGATGCTCATCATCTGATTAATTGCCTTTCGACATATTTTCTAAGATGTCCCAACGTTCCAATTTCTCAAGCAAAGATTCTTCAATTTCTGCTAAACGTTGACTCGCTAAAGTTGCAGCATTAGCGTCAGAGACAAACCAAGAACCATCTGCAAGTTTTGCTGAAAGTTCGGCTTGTTCTTTTTCTAGCTTTTCCATCTCAGCAGGGAGTTGTTCTAACTCACGCTGATCTTTGTAACTCAGCTTGACCTTCTTTGGTGCTGATGCTGCGGCAGCCGCTGCTTCAGCTTTGGCTTGTGCTTTTTTCACATCACTTTTCTGGTCAACCACTTTTTGGTCAGGACGCTGTTCCAAGTAATCTTGATAGCCACCAATGTACTCATCAATATTGCCCTTACCATCGAATACCCAAGTCGAAGTCACAACATTGTCCATGAAGGCTCGGTCATGCGAGATCAGTAACAAAGTACCTTTGTAGTCAGACAGCATTTCTTCAAGCAACTCAAGTGTCACCATATCCAAGTCATTGGTTGGCTCATCCATCACGATCAAGTTCGATGGTTTGAGTAATAGTTTTGCTAATAGGATACGGTTTCTCTCACCGCCAGACAGTGCTTTGACTGGCGTACGAGCGCGCTCTGGTGAAAATAAAAAATCTTGTAAATAGCTATAGATATGACGGCGGTTACCATTCACATCGACAAAATCAGAACCTTCAGACACGTTGGCCATCACGGTTTTTTCAAGGTCGAGCGCATTGCGTAACTGATCAAAATAGGCAATTTCGAGTTGTGTTCCAGTCTTGACTGAACCGCCGTGTTCGAGTTCACCTAAAATGGCCTTGATTAATGTGGTTTTACCCACACCATTGTCACCGACTAAACCAATGCGATCACCACGTAATACGATTGCTGAGAAGTCTTTAATTAACGGCTGCTCACCATAACTAACGCTTAGGTTCTCAATCTCAAACACCAGCTTACCAGAACGATGAGCTTCTTGTGTCGCCATGCTGACCTTGCCTTGCTGTGAACGACGCGCTTTAGATTGTTCACGTAAGTCTTTTAAGGCACGGACACGGCCTTCGTTACGGGTACGGCGTGCTTTAATCCCTTGACGAATCCACGCTTCTTCTTCTGCTAATTTTTTATCGAATAAAGCATTTTGTTTTTCTTCAGCTTCCATTTGCTGAGCTTTGAGCTCTAAATAGCGTGAATAATTGCCTTCATAACCACGTAAAACACCACGATCGAGTTCAACAATACGTGTTGCAATGCTATCTACGAAAGAACGGTCATGTGAAATAAATAAAAGAGTTAGATTATTTTGATCAAGTAAGAACTTTTCTAACCATTCAATACTTTCAACATCCAGATGGTTTGTCGGTTCGTCCAGTAATAACACATCAGGTTGGGTAAGTAGGGCACGTGCCAAGAGCACACGACGTTTACGTCCACCTGATAGGTCTGCTAAATCTGCATTTGGATCTAGCCCCATTTTACCTAAAATGGTATTTACTTTGTTTTCAAGTGCCCAACCATCGAGCTGATCGAGCTTGTGTTGTAACATGCCCATATGGTCGCAGGCTTCCATATCGCCTAATACACAGGCATCACTGGCTTCATGATAGGCTTTGAGTACGGTTGCAGCTTCTCCTGCGCCATCAGCAACAATATCGGCCACTTTGCCTGAATCCATCGGCACGTCTTGGGCTAACATTGAAACAGTTAAACCATTTTGAATCGAAACTTCACCTGTATCAGGTAATAAACTTCCCTCAATCAGTTTTAATAAAGTAGACTTGCCTTCGCCATTACGACCAATTAAACAGACTCGTTCGCCACGTTCTAGGTTAAAGTTCGCGCCGTCGAGTAGGGCAGGTCCGCCAAATGCGAGATGGACATCCCTTAAAGTAATGTAGGCCATAATGTTTCCTAAGAGTTCAGATGAGGTCTGAAATGACTAAACCACAAAAATTTGATGATCACGCGTCATTGTCCGCACCCATTGAAGATTTGCAAGTCCGAATTGCATTTTTAGACGATTTAGTTGAACAATTAAATCAACAGCTCGCAATTCAGACACAAGAAATTGCAGTTTTGAAGAAACAAATGCAGCTTTTATACCAACGTGTTGAGTCTTCAGACTTGTCAGAAGGAATTGCACCGTTTGATCCAATGAGTAACAAACCACCGCATTATTGATGGTGATAATATTGAATAATAAAGGTGTAGTTTTAAAGTTCGTCATTCATTGAATGAATAATATTTTAAAACTTTAAATTAATAAGCTTAAATTATAATTATATTTCCGAGTTTAACTCTTATTCCGAATACAATTGTAAGGAAAACTTGCCTTTTAACTCAAACTTATGTAACGCTAATAAAAGGAAGTTTTGGGCACCTTTAATGAGTAATGTTGGAATTTGGATAACTGTTGCAATTGTACTATTTGTACTTGGCTCTATTTTTGGTTTACGTGTGAGTCCAAGAGAAAAAGCACTCGGTTTAATGCGCGATCAAGCTCGAAAAATGGGATTACACCCACGACTCATCGTTGCGCCTGAGTGGACGAAAATTCCAATGGCATCTGAAAAACGCGCCAGTATGGTTGCTTATTATAGTGTGCTTATTCCAGATGCTCGCTTAGCACTTATGCGTGCAAGAGTTGTTGATGGCAAGCTTCAGGTTGTGCAGGGCGATCAGAAATTTAATGACTTACCCATTGCATTAAAAGGAGTTTATGCTATTGATATGCAGGCAAACTGTGTGGGACTGTATTGGGATGAAGAAACTGATCTCAGAGCCACTCAGCTTGAAGATATAAAAGTTTATTTACACGAACTAGCACAACGCTAATTTATTGATTGATCATAGGAAAAACGATTCATTATGGCGAATACTCCACGCTCTGCTTCCAAAAGCACAGCAGCTTCTAACTCTGCTGCAACTAAACGTGCCTTAGTGATTGTGGAGTCGCCTGCAAAAGCGAAAACCATTAACAAATATTTAGGTTCACAATTTATAGTGAAGTCATCTGTTGGTCACGTACGTGATTTACCAACAGGCGGGGGAGCAAAAACAACTGAAAAGAAGCCTGCAACCCGTACTAAATTAACTGAAGAACAAAAAGCTGAAAAAGCTCAGTCTGCACTTATTAATCGTATGGGCGTTGATCCCGAGCATGATTGGGTCGCACACTACGAAGTGTTGCCTGGCAAAGAGCATGTTGTTGCTGAACTAAAAAAACTTGCCAAAGATGCTGATGCAATCTATCTCGCAACGGACTTGGATAGAGAAGGAGAAGCGATTGCTTGGCATTTAAGAGAAGTGATAGGTGGTGACGATAGTCGCTATCACCGTGTGGTATTTAACGAAATCACTAAAAATGCGATCCAAGAAGCTTTTAAACAGCCTACTCGTCTTGATTTAAATCGAGTGAATGCTCAGCAAGCACGTCGTTTCCTCGACCGTGTAGTTGGTTTTATGGTATCGCCTTTGCTTTGGGAAAAGATTGCCCGTGGCTTATCTGCAGGTCGTGTTCAGTCTGTTGCTGTAAAACTTGTGGTTGAACGTGAACGTGAAATTCGTGCCTTTGTTCCAGAAGAATATTGGCAAGTGTTTGCTGACACGATGTCTAAAAAAGAAGACATTCGTCTAGAAGCTGTTAAACAAGCTGGCAAGACACTTAAGCTCAAGACTAAAGCTGAAACAGATGCACTATTAAGTGTTTTGAAAGATGCTGAATATAAAGTTGCGTTGCGTGAAGATAAACCGACAAAGGTAAATCCAAGTGCACCTTATATCACTTCAACTTTACAGCAAGCAGCAAGTACGCGTTTAGGTTTCTCTGTTAAGAAAACCATGATGTTAGCGCAACGATTGTATGAAGGTGGTTTTATTACGTATATGCGTACTGACTCCACTTTCTTGAGCGACGATGCAGTGAATATGGTTCGTAACCATATCCAGCAAAACTTTGGTGACAAGTATTTGCCTGCTCAACCAAATCGTTATGGTAATAAAGCAGGGGCACAAGAAGCCCATGAAGCAATTCGTCCATCTGATGTGGCACTCACTGGCGATAAACTTGCAGGTGTAGAGCGTGATGCACAACGTTTGTATGATTTGATTTGGCGTCAATTTGTGGCTTGCCAAATGACACCTGCTGAATATTTGTCTTCAACCTTAACTGTTGAAGCTGCAAATGTTGAATTAAAAGCTAAAGGTCGTACCCTTGTTTTTGATGGTTTTACCAAAGTTCGCGGTGCGAATAAATCTGATGATGATGTATTGTTACCGGCTGTAAAAGTTGGTGAAGTACTCAAATTAGAAAAACTTGATCCAAGTCAACACTTTACTAAGCCACCTGCACGTTTTACTGAAGCATCTTTAGTTAAAGAATTAGAGAAGAAAGGTATTGGTCGACCTTCTACTTATGCAGCGATCATTTCAACCATTCAAGAACGTGGTTATGTGAAACTTGAAAATCGCCGTCTCTTTGCCGAGAAAATGGGCGAAATCGTGACAGATCGTCTCGATGAAAGTTTTAATAATTTGATGAACTATGCCTTTACCGCAGATTTGGAAGGCCAATTAGACCGTGTCGCAATGGGTGAGCGTAACTGGAAAGAGTTACTGGATACCTTCTACGGTGATTTCAAGAAACGTTTGACCAATGCGCAGGGTGAAAGCGGCATGCGCCGTAATCAGCCTGTGGAAGTTGCAGATGTGGCTTGTCCTGAATGTTCACGTCCAATGCAGATTCGTACAGGAACTACAGGTGTATTCTTAGGATGTTCAGGTTATAACCTGCCACCGAAAGAGCGTTGTAAAGGCACACTCAACTTAACACCAGTCGAGTCTTTGGCGGCATTGTCGGATGATGATGGTGCTGAAACAGCAGACCTGATGTCGAAACACCGTTGTCCTAAATGCGGTACAGCAATGGACAGTTATGTGGTCGATGGTGGTCGTAAATTGCATGTCTGTGGTAATAACCCAGATTGTGATGGTTACGAAGTCGAGGAAGGCGAATTCAAGATTAAGGGCTATGATGGTCCAACCATTCCATGTGATAAATGTGATGGTGAAATGCAGTTAAAGACAGGTCGTTTTGGTCCTTACTTTGCCTGTTCAAGCTGTGACAATACCCGTAAAGTATTAAAGAGCGGTCAACCCGCGCCACCGCGTGTTGATCCAATCAAAATGGAACATCTACGTTCAGCCAAACACGATGATTTCTTCGTGTTACGTGATGGTGCGGCAGGTCTGTTCTTAGCAGCCAGCAAATTTCCGAAAATTCGTGAAACGCGTGCACCGAAAGTGGCCGAGCTACGTAGTGTTGCAGATCAACTTGATCCGAAGTATCAGTTCTTGTTAGAAGCACCAGATGTTGATCCTGAAGGTAATCCAACGGTGGTGAAATTCAGCCGTAAGAACCAAGCACAATATGTGGGTTCTGAAACCGCTGAGGGCAAGCAAACCAAGTGGAGTTTGGTTTTCCAAGATGGGAAATGGGTAGAAGCTTAAACATTAAAGTTTAAAAAATGCTAGCGATTGCTGGCATTTTTTATTGAACAAATAAAAAGAAAAATTAATTTTGATTGGGGTGAAATGCATGTGGAAAAATATTCGAGTCGCTTGCTTACTACTGGTGTTGTTGATTGTTGCAGTCAATGCTTATCGTGATCAAAATCAGGATTGGAATCAGCCGATAAATATTCTTTTGCATCCGATCAACGCGGATGGTTTACCCTCTACCCAAAAATATATCCAGCAATTGCAGTTGGATGATTTCTATGAAGTCAAACATTATCTGGAAGAAAATAGCCAGCAATATCGAGGAAAAAGCAGCTATTTTATGGTTCAGATTGGTCGGGAACTAAAAATAGCTCCGCCGAAAACACCTGAACAGCCAAGCATATTCAATAATATTTTATGGAGCTTAAAGTTTCGTTTTTATGCATGGAAACAGCATCAGTCTGTGGATGGCTCGCCAAGCTTAACCCTTTATTTAAATTATTATGATCCTAAACAAACCAGAGAGTTAAAACACTCAACAGCACTGGAACGTGGTCGGATTGGTTCAGTCAATCTATTTGCCTCAGCTAAACAGACACAGCAAAATAATGTAGTGTTAGTGCATGAGTTATTGCACGGTTTTGGCGCGACCGATAAATATAATTTGAACAATGGTGAACCTATTTTCCCGATGGGCTACGCACAGGCAGATAAACAGCCTTTATATCCACAAACCGAAGCGGAAATCATGGGAGGGCGTATTCCACTTTCAGAATACAAAAGTAAAATGCCAAATGATTTAGAACAGACGGTCATAAGTGTACTGACTGCCCAAGAAATCGGCTGGATCAAGTAAATTGTGGATAAGTTTTGACTTATCCATATCTTGTAAAACAACAAGCTCAATAAAAAATTATGGAATAAAACAATGGTTTTTCAACATTTTGTCATAAATTGTCAATATGCCTTATACAGAGTTAGGTCTAAAACACGCTCAATATATACATAGCACATTGATGATAAAGGCGTAAATCATGATGAAAACGGTGGGTAATGATCTGGTTCGCAATCAGCTAAATGCTGATCGTAAATGGTATCTGTTATTGGGTCTTTTATTGGTTATTTTCGGTTTGGTGCTATTGGCTGCTCTACCACTCGCAACATTGTCCGCCGTACTGCTGTTCGGTGTATTAATGATGTTGGGGGGTATTCTGCATTTTGTTGCGGCATTTACGGTGTTTAAGGGCGGTACACGCTGGTTGTGGGCGTTGTTTGGTGTGCTGTATTTGGTAGCAGGTTACTTTGCGTTTACCACACCTGTAATTACCGCTGTTGTGTTGACCAGCTTTTTGGCAGTTGCCTTAATTATTGCGGGGATTATCCGTATCGTAAACGCATTTATCCTGAGACCGATTTCAGGCTGGGGCTGGGTACTCTTCTCGGGCATACTCACCCTGTTAACAGGTGTCCTGATCTTGTCATCACCTGATTCACCGTTCTGGGTATTGGGAATGTTCCTTGCAATTGATATTTTATTTCAGGGAATTAACTATCTAACCTTTGCGAGTGCAATTAAGCAGTTACCCCATAGTTCAACTACCGTCTAACGGGTCAGGCTGAGAGTGAGAGAGCATGTCTTTACATGCTCTTTTTGTTTTTGTAGCGAGAAACATTTCAATGGCTTGAGTCTGCTAAAATAGCATTTCGCTTTTAATTGACCGATTGTATGACGCTTGCCAAGCTAATTGATGAACTGAATCCACAACAAAAACAAGCAGCCACAACGACAGCACAAAATTGTCTGGTCTTGGCTGGAGCAGGTTGTGGTAAAACCAAAACCATTGTGGCAAGAGCAGCATACTTAATTGATCAAGGTTTAGCTGCACAACAAATTCAGATTCTAACTTTTACCCGTCGTGCGGCAAGTGAAATTGTGACGCGGGTTGAGCAGCATATGGGCGCACAGGCCAAAGGTTTACGCGCATCAACCTTTCATACTTTTTGTATGTATTTACTACGTCGTAATCCACGTGCGTTTGGTCTAACCCAGTTCAGTATTATTGATCGGGATGATCAATTGCTGATGTTCCGTCTGTTACGGGGTAAAGACAAGGGCAATGTATTGCCGAAAGCGGCCGAATTGTGTGATCTTTATTCCTATGCTCGTAATACCAAAACCAAACTATCGGATGCTTTAGTTGAGCAGCTACCCCAAGCGCTTGAGTATAAAGCCCAAATTGCTGAATTGATGAAAGCCTATGAGCAACGCAAGCAAGAACGTAATTTTCTGGATTATGATGACATCCTATCTATTGTTGCCGTACATCTGCAAAGTTCACCAGAGCTAGTGCAATGGGTCACTGGTTTTTGTTCCGCCTTATTGGTCGATGAAATGCAGGATACTAATCCACTGCAATGGGCTTTGCTTCAGCCTTTAGTTGGCAAAGTAAAACTGTTTTGTGTCGGGGATGATGCCCAATCCATTTATGGCTTTCGTGGTGCAGATTTTGAAAATATTCATCATTTTAAAGAACGTGTACCCGATGCCGAAGTGTTGACTTTGGAAATGAATTATCGTTCGACCCAGGGTATTCTGGATTTATCCAACTGGTTATTGGCACAAAGCCAGATTGATTATGACAAGCATCTACAGGCCTATCGAGGTAAAGGTTTAAAGCCACAACTGCATATCTTGAGTAATGAGTTTGAAGAAGCCAATTGGATTGTTCAAGATCTAAATCAACGGCATTCACAGGGTGCTGCTTGGGCAGAACATATGGTGTTGCTGCGCTCAGGTTTTAGTGGGCGTTATTTGGAAGGTGCTTTAATTGCAGCCAATATCCCTTATCGTTTTATTGGCGGGGTAAAACTGCTTGAGTCTGCACATGTTAAAGATGTATTGAGCTTACTTCGGGTCAGCGTTAACCCACAAGATGATTTAGCCTGGATGCGTTTCCTGACGCTTTGGGATGGCGTGGGCGATGTCGGTGCCAGTAAGTTGGCGCAAGAGCTGATTCAATTACCTGATATCGAAGCCCGTTGCCAACGTTTAGAGCGACATGGCAAAGTACCGCAACAGGCGATTTTAATTTTGATGCAGCTCGATGTATTGCAGCAGCATGTTGAAGCTTGTATAGGCCTTGCACTGGATGCGCTAAATCAACAACTGGAAAATAACTATAAAAGCAAAGACTGGAAACGCCGAGTCAAAGATTTTGATTTGGTTAAACAACTGGCCCGTAAACACAGTTCTTTAGGCGAATTTTTAGAAGAATATGTGCTTGATCCAATTTCTGTTTCAGAAATTGATAAAACACCTGACCAGGATTTAGTAACGTTGATTACCATCCATTCAGCTAAGGGTGCTGAACAAAAAGTCTGTTATGTTCCACATGTATCTCCCAATCAATATCCACATGCACGGGCGCAGGGTGATTTTGATGATGTGGAGGAGGAGCGTCGTGTGCTATATGTTGCGTTAACACGTGCAGAAGATGAATTGATTTTAACCAAACAAAACTTAAATTTATGGTCGCAAGATCAATATGATGAGTTAGGAAGAAAAATAGAAAGTTACTTCCTCAATGATTTACCTCAACATTTAGTCGATGTTCAGATTCATCGGGATATTCCACGTGCCTACGGCCAAAGCAATCATTCTCGTACGGCTGCAATCAATTTAGGTTTTGGGATTGATTTCGATTAAACTAGGCAGATTCAAATTCTTTTGATTCTACAATGAATCATCTTTTAGGTTTTAGCATGAAAATTTTAGTTCGTAATTTAGACCGTAATGTGACTGATGCGGAGATTCTCGACTTATTTAAAGCATATGGAAAAGTTGAGTCGTGTGTCGTGGTCAAAGACGAAGCAACGGGTAAATCGAAAGGTTTCGGTTTTGTTGAAATGCCAAATCCACGTGAAGCGATTAAAGCAATTAAAGGTTTAAACACCTTGAAAGTAAAAAGCCAAGGCATTCGTGTCAAAGCTGCGGATGATAAAGCTTAATTATCAATGTTAAAGCCATATACGGCTTTATCAATGGTTGCACCAAATGCTGAACGAATAGCCAAGAAAATTAAAACGCTTGAGCTTCGCTCATAGCAACCTGAAATGTTGCCACTGAAAGATTTGATGATTGTAGAGAATCAACACTTTCTTTTGAATGATGGGGATGAAGACGTTGGTTTTGCCGTTGCATTGGTGGATATTGAATCAGTGCATCCATGGCAATCTGATGAAGTTGATGCAGCTTGTGCAACGTATTGGGCTGAAGGCTATTTTGCTTGGCTCATCAGTAATATTCGCCCTTTCGCTCAACCTCTACATACAATAGCAAAACGTAAACTTTATCGTATTGAATTGATGTTGTGAGTGCTATTTGTTTCAGCATCAATTCGCTTTACAATCAGTCTTGATTTAAATGAACTGAAAAAGGGATTTATTATGTCTCGTGTTGCTCGCTACCATGCTGATCGTACCAATCAAAAATTGTATTTTGCCCGACTTGCATGTCAACAAGCTGAGCAAACTGAACATATTCAACAAGCGCAGGCATATCGTGAGGCAGCAGTATTTCATTTACACGGGGCAATTTTAGCGTTTTTACAAGAATTGGTGCGCTATTATCGTTTAAATGATTTGCAACCGACGTTTAAGTCGATTGAAGAACAGATGGCAGTTAAAGGACAAGTCTCACCAGAAGTTTCAGTATTACAGCAACTTGCTAAAGATGGTTTTATTGCAGAACTCAAACGTGCGTATCGTTTATGTCAGTACGCACCCGAGCCAACAGCACCAGAGCCTGAAAATGAGACCTCATCGAATTTGATTATTAAAGTGACTCAAAGTCCTCAAGCATGGTTACCCGATGCGAAAATATTACGAGAATGGCATAGAGAGTTAAGCCATTTGATTGACGGTTTTCGTAATGAAATGGTTGAGTTTTAATTCGAGTACAACATAGACTTGAAATATGAGTGAATAGCACTTATATAAATAAGACGTGAGATTGCAAAGTGCAGTGGCGCTTTGCCACCATGTAGCAACATGGAGTAATTGTATGTCAATGCAACAGTTAAAAGAGTTATTTGGTAGCCAAGAAGCCGTTCTCGAGTTAGTTCAACTTGAAGGTGGAGAGCTTGCCTTGCGTAATGCTGGTTCGGAAGCAGAGCCTTTGGTTAAAATTCAATTTAGTGAAGATGTTAAAAAGATTTTGGGTGATCAGACGCCAACCGTTGCACAGCATATGATCCAAGCCGCTTTATTTGGTTTGTTGGAAAAACAGATGAATCAGTTACAAGCAGAATTTATTGATGAGCAACCGCAGCACTTTAGCTAAAAGAGCTGTAATATTTCACTCTAATCTAAGAAATGATTTAAAAAGGAGTCCTAAAATGCGACTCCTTTTTTTATTGCTTATGTTACTTAGATGAATACAGATCTTATTACAATTGATTCAATTGATATAAAGATATCTCGACTGTAAATAAAAGCTTATGGTTCTCGCTACGAAATGAAAGTTATAGCCATAAAATGTGCTTTAATTTTGCAATCAAGTACTTTGTTTCATATATTTTTAATGGATTAGCTATCAATAAATTGCAAAAAATTAAAGCTTTATTAAATGTAAAAAATATTGGGATTGAATAAAAAATATCATAAACTCAATTTTTATTTGCTTACTATAAAAAGAGAGCTTACATGCAAAGTAATAATCCAATTTTAACTCGGGTGCAAACCTATACTGATATAACCGAGCCAATGACCATTCAAGGTGCTATTCAGAAGTCAGTATTATTGACAGTGATTGCAGCTGTATTGGGAATGGCGCTATTTTTCTATTGTGCAATCACTGCTAATCTTTCAATTGCCTATGCTGCAACAATTGTTGGAATTATTGGGAGCTTAATTTTAGCTTTGATTACCACTTTCAAATCAAATACTGCACCAGCTTTAGCAATTCCTTATGCGTTATTTGAAGGTGCATTTTTAGGCGGTATTTCTTTTATTTTTCAACTGAAGTTTCCAGGTGTTCCTTTACAAGCTTTGCTTGCGACCTTTGTTACAACCTTGGTTTTATTTGCGTTATATAAATTCCAAATTATTCGTGCGACTGAAAAATTTAAGGCAATTGTAATTTCAGCTTCTATTGCGATTGCTTTAGTTTTTGTTGTGCAGATCGTTTTACGTTTGATCTTTGGTTCAAGTATTCCTTATATTTTTGAAAGCAATTGGTTAGGTATTGGTTTTGCTGCATTTGTTGCTGTAATTGCTTCACTGAACTTAATTTTGGATTTTGATCTTATTGAAAATGCAGCAGCACAACGTGCTCCGAAAGCATTTGAATGGTTGTGTGCAATTGCACTATTAGCAACTTTGGTATGGATGTATTACTCATTTATGCGTTTGTTGAGTCTGATCCAAGGTGATGACTAACGAATTATTATCTTAAAAAGAAAATCGCCTTCATCTGAGGGCGATTTTTTTATGCAAGTTTGTAAAAAAGATGGATTATGCAATTCCGAAAAATAAGGAATGTTGGCATGATGTGGTGAAAATTTTTCGAGTGAGAATAAGATGTCACAAGGACTTTTAGCTGGTAAACGTTTTTTAATCGCTGGTATTGCAAGCAAATTATCAATTGCATACGGTATCGCTGCTGCATTACATCGTGAAGGTGCGGAGCTTGCGTTTACTTATCCAAATGAAAAGTTGAAAAAACGTGTTGATGATTTTGCAGCACAGTTTGGTTCAAGCTTAGTTTTCCCTTGTGATGTAGCTGTTGATGCAGAAATTGATGGTGCATTTGCTGAGTTAGCAAAACATTGGGATGGTTTAGATGGTGTTGTGCATTCGATTGGTTTTGCACCTGCACATACGCTAGATGGTGACTTTACCGACGTGACGGATCGTGAGGGTTTTAAAATTGCACATGACATTAGTGCGTATAGCTTTGTTGCGATGGCTCGTGCTGCTAAACCATTATTACAAGCACGTAAAGGTTGTTTACTAACCTTGACTTATCAAGGTTCTGAGCGTGTGATGCCAAACTATAACGTGATGGGTATGGCTAAAGCGTCTTTAGAAGCGGGTGTTCGTTATTTAGCGCTAAGCTTGGGTAAAGAGGGGATTCGGGTGAATGCGATCTCTGCGGGTCCAATCCGCACATTGGCAGCTTCTGGTATTAAATCATTCCGTAAAATGTTAGATGCCAATGAAAAAATTGCTCCATTACAACGTAATGTGACGATTGAAGAAGTGGGTAATGCTGCATTGTTCCTTTGTTCGCCGTGGGCTTCAGGTATTACGGGTGAAATCCTTTATGTTGATGGTGGTTTCAATACTGTCGGTATGAGCCAGTCAATGATGAATGATGAATAATTAGATTGCTCTAGATTATTGAATAAAGCCGCTTTTATAGCGGCTTTGTTTTTTAAGGAGGGCGGCTTTAATGTCTTGTTAATCCTTACTTTGCCCAAGCTGCTTTTCTTATTAAAAAAGACGCGTTATTGAGCTGATACTTTCGGGATAATTTGCTTGTGATGAAGGAAACCAATGCCAATGCTTTTTTATAGTAACCTACAACCTCATCTACATTCTTAATTAACTCGGAGTATCGAAGCTGGATAGCATCTTTGTCACTTGGCAGCGACTTTATCATTGATAAGTCAATTTCTGGAATATAGGTCCTTGCTTCATCCCCGAGTGTGTTCAAATTGTGCCCATAGTATTTCTTTCCATTGGCTTGCTTTAGATACACTTTTAGCGTTTTTTCTATTGCTAGATGTAACTCCCAACATCCAATAGACGCTTGCTGATTCTGAAAAGACAAGATATCCACAATAGCTTTTTCAAAATGACTCCATATTCCCTGAGCCATATTAGTAGTTTCTGGATCAAAGTTACTAGCAGACATAATATTTAGATTGATTGATCTAGTCATAGATACAACTTCATCGAACTCTGAAAGTAGAACCTCTTTTTCATTTGAGGGTATCTTATCCAGTATTGATGGTGTTTGAATCATATCAGTTAATGACTCGTTTTCTTGCCGGCAATCTGGAAAAGTAAGCCATGCTGTTTCATTTGGCACTTCAATTCTACTAGTCGTAGATGGGATTTTTACTAATACAGGTTGTCCATAGGGGCTAATAATTGCCGAATAAACTTTATCCTTTGGTTTTTTTGAGAGTTCGCCATATTTTTCCCAATACCAGTCGTTAACCAATGGAATTATCCCCTCAAAAAATGCTTTGCTTTTCAAGAGTTCTTCTTTACTTCCAAAACTAGAGTCTGTTATTGCAACATCAACAAAAATTGAAGCGGCACGAATAAACCGATCAAATATAGGTACTTTTGATTCTTGGAGAATCTCATCAATAAACGACATATGTTCATCAATAGCATCTTTCAACTCATACTTGCTCATTAATGATTCCCAATAGGCTTAACTACAGTTACACGGCAAATTTGCCGTATGACCAATTTAATTTCTATTTGATTTAACTATATTTTGATCAGCATATAAAACAGCAAGATTTACGTCAATGCATAAATTTGATGAGTAAAATCAAAAGTTCTCAGCTCATTAAAAATGAGCCAAAAACTCTAAGTGAGTAAACAATATCAACTCGTGTGTTATTGCTCAGGCAGTTCTTTCACAGGACTTCCACCAAGCGCTTGCATTAAAGTTACATAGGCATTGTATTGACTTTGCTTGGTTTCGACCAAGCTAAGTCGTGCATTACGTGTGGTTTCCTTTGCATCCAGCAAGTTTTTTAATGCAATCGCACCATTACGATAACGAACTTCGGTAAGTCGCTCGGTCTTATTCGCAAGTTCGACATTGCGTTGTTGCAGTTGTACTTGCTGATTCAGTTGAGTGCGATTTGATAATGCATTTTCTACATCAGCGAATGCTTGGTATAGCGTTTGGCGATATTGGGTAATTGCTTTTTCATATTCCAGATCACTAATCGCAATATCTTTCTTCATATCATTATATTGAAGAAAAGGTAGGCTCAGGCTTGCACCTAAAGTTAGAGCAGGGTTCTTTAACAGTTGTGTTAAAGAGGTGCTAGAAGAACCTAGATTTCCCGTCAAATTAATCGATGGATAATAGCTGGCTTTGGTTGCATCTTTATTGGCTAAGGTTTTGCGTAGGCGTAATTCAGAAGCTTGTAAGTCTGGACGACGCGATAAAATATCCGCAGGGAGTCCGATCGCGATATTCGGAAGAGCATTGCGAGGTAGTTGTGTAGGCTCTTGAATATTCAACTGTTGCACTGGCTCATGCAGTAAAACGGCAAGGGCAGTGCGCGTTTCCACGCGTTGCTGCTCGATTTGGCTGAGACTGGCTTTCTGGCTTTGTACCGATTGCTCTGCCTGAGTCAAGTCCAGCCCTGAAACCGCACCCGCTTTATATTGCGACTGTACCAAAGAATAGGTTTTTTGAGTTGAGGCTAAATTTTGCTGAATGGTTTGATAGCGTTCATTCAGGTAGCCAAGTTGCCAATATAGTTTTGCTGTGGTTCCAACCAGACTTTGTGCTGTGGCTTGCAAATCTTGTTCAGTGGCTAGAGCTTCCCAACGGCTTGCTTCGGTTTGATTGGCGAGCTTTCCAAATAAATCGAGTTCATAGCTAACACCGACACTGGTCGATAACCCACGGTCAGAACCATCGCCTGAACGGAGGTCATAGTTATGAGCTGCTGAAACACTCGAGCTGGTTCGAATCCCTTGTTTATTTTCCGCCAAACCTGCCTGTAAACGAGCCTGTTTAAGGGTGATTCCGGCAACAGTTAAATCACTATTTTTAGCGAGAACCTGATCGACCAACTGATTCAGTTGAGCATCATTAAATAACGTCCACCATTGATCAGTTAAATTGATGCTTCTACTTTTTTGTGCATCGTACTGGAACTGTTGTGGCACTTGGACTGTTGGGGCGTTATAGGGGGTTTTCACCACAGCAGAACAGCCAGCCAAGGAGCCAGTGAGTACCAGTGCGAGTCCTAATTTTGTGAATTGAAAAGACATACTCAAATTCCTTATTCTCTCGCTAAAGCAGCAACTGGATCGAGCTGTGCTGCATTTCGTGCTGGCAAGAAGCCAAATACAATACCAATCATGCTTGAGCAGACAAAGGCCGCGACAATCGAGGTGGTCGAATAACTCATTTCAATGATGCCTTTGGCAAAGTGTCCGATGATTTGTCCAATCCCTAAAGAGAGTAGTACACCGAGTATACCGCCCAATAAACAGACCAGAATTGCTTCAATCAGGAATTGCTGCAAAATGTCACTTTGTCGAGCACCAACCGCCATACGTACGCCAATTTCTTGAGTTCGTTCAGTCACAGAAACCAACATAATGTTCATCACCCCAATACCACCAACGACCAAAGAGATCACCGCGATTGCAGAAATTAACAGGGTCATGGTTGCAGTGGTTTGCTGAATGGTTTCACGAATACTGTCCGAGTTTTGGGTAAACACGTCCTGCGCGCCGTGACGTTGTTCGAGTAGAGTCAAAATGGCATTTTCAGCGGCACTACTTGGATATTCATCTTTAATACGAACAATAATGCTACGCACATTAGACTGACCTAACATACGGCTCATGACTGTCGAATAAGGCAAGTAAACATTCAAACTGTCAGAGTTGCCCATAAAACCTTGTTGAGCATCAATCACGCCAATAATGCGACTGGGTACACTGCCTAATAGCAGTACTTGACCGACAGGATTGGTGCCATCTGTAAAGAAGGTTTTCTCAGTATTGGTATCAATCACCACATCTTGGGCACGCTGAGTAACACTGTTTTTGTCAAAAGGCTGTCCTGATTTAAAGTTCATGCCACGGACATAGAAGAAATCTGCACTGACACCATTTACAGTTGCCGATGCTTCGGTATCTTTGTAACGTAGCGTCACACTGGTATTGGCAGATGGGCTGACCCCATCAACGTAAGGCTGTTCTGCCAAAGCTTCTGCATCAGCAGGCACCAGTGTTTTGACTTGTGAAGCACGCGAGTTATCACCAAAACCACGCCCCTGATACACGGTAATGGTATTGGTGCCGAGGCTACTGATATTTTCTAGAATTTGCTTCTGTGAGCCATTCCCAAGTGCAACCACCGAGACCACGGATGCGATCCCGATAATAATCCCAAGCATAGTCAAGAAAGTCCGCATACGGTGGGCATTCATGGCAAGCAGTGCCATGCGGAATGCTTCACCGAGACGGTCAAAAAAAGAACGCCAGCTTGAGGTTTTCTTTTGTGGTGTACGTTGCAGGGTTTGATGTTCTAAATCTGAATCGGCATTTTCAGGCACGTTGGCATGGTCTGAAATAATATTACCGTCACTGATCTCGATAATACGGGTCGCATTCTTGGCAACATTAAGATCATGTGTGACCAGAATAATGGTATGACCTTTGGCATTCAGCTCACGCAAAATACGCATCACTTCAACACCACTATTCTTATCCAATGCACCTGTTGGCTCATCGGCAAGAATCACATCACCGCCATTCATCAATGCACGGGCAATCGAAACACGTTGTTGCTGACCACCAGATAACTGGCTTGGTCGATGATGTAAGCGTTCTTCAAGTCCGAGTTCTGAGAGTAGCTCAGCCGAACGCTGTTGGCGAAGTTGGCTGTCTACGCCTGCGTAAATGGCAGGGACTTCAACATTACCAGAAGCACTCAGATCACCCAGTAAGTGATAACGCTGGAAAATAAAACCAAAATATTCACGGCGTAATTGTGCCAGTTCATCAGGTTCTAGTTGGCGTGTTTCTCGACCATTGACCCGATAGCTACCTGCGGTCGGTTTATCCAGACAACCCAAGATGTTCATCAGGGTCGATTTACCTGAGCCTGATTGTCCAACAATGGCAACCAACTCACCTGCATAAATTTTTAAATCAATGCCTTTGAGAATTTGTACTGTACCTTCACCCGCAGGGAACTCACGGGTGAGGTCACTAACCTCAAGTAATGGCTGTGAAGAATGCGTTTGATCTTGGGTCATATTACATTCTCATTGGACGTTGGTTGCTACGTTTCGCCGCTTCATTTGAGCTATCAGTTGCATCGGCAATCACCACTTGATCACCTTGTTTTAAACCTCTCAGCACTTGTGCAGTAACACGATTGTTAAGGCCGATTAATACAGGTTGAGGTTGAGCAGTTCCATCCGCTTGTAACACACGAACCATGCCTGTGGATGCTTTACCTTGAGCAATTAAGGCTTTTTCAGCTTCAGTCAAATCTAGGCGTTTAGGATGCTGCGCTTTCTGAGTATCTGCATTTTTTGATTTATCTGTTGCAACCGAATTATTGCCATTTTCTTTTTTGTTTGAACGTTTAGTTTGGATGGCAGCGGCAGGGATTGTTAGTACATTTTTCGCTTCAGCCAAAACAATATAGACTTGTGCAGTCATATCAATACGTAACTTACCGTCTTCATTTGGAACATCAAACAAAGCGTTGTAATACACGGCTGTGCTTGATGATGATGAACTGGTATTGGTTGTTTCGGTATTGATAGAGTTTGGTGCTGGCTCAACTTGACGTAGCTGTGCGTAATGTTTTTTGTCACTATTACCTAATGTCGTGAAGTAAACGGTTTGACCTTTTTCAACTTTCATAACATCGGCTTCAGAAATTTGAGCCTTAATTGTCATCGTATCTAATTTCGCCAATTTCACAATCGTTGGCGCGGTTTGATTGGCATTCACCGTTTGACCTTCTTCGGTCACAATGGCAACCACTGTCCCATCCATTGGTGCGATAATACTGGTATAACCTAAATTCTCTTGTGCAGTTGCGAGTGTTAAACGAGATTGTTCAATTTGCGCATTGATTGCTGCAATTTGAGCTTGTGCTGTTTTAAAGTTTGCTAATGCTGTTTCAAGTTCTGCGCGTGAAGTTGCATCTTGGCTAAACATAGCCTGTTGGCGTTTATATTCAGCTTCCACTTTTGCTAAATTGGCTTGTTGTACTGCCAATTGAGCCTGTTGATTTTGAATATTCGCTTTGGCAGTTTTTAACTCGTTTTCTTGGCGAATCGAATCAATTTGTGCAATCAGTTGACCTTGTTTGACTTGATCGCCTAACTGAACATACATTTTTTTCACTTGACCTGAAACCTGAGCACCCACACTGACCATCTTGGTTGCTTCCAGTACACCCGTTGCGAGTACTGAATCCTCAATATCACCATTGGAAACTTCAGCACTAATATATTGTGGTGCTTGATCTTTAGGTTTAAAGAAAAACCATGCAACGGCTGCAATAATCGCGACACCGATAGCGATCATTATTATTTTACTGAATGGTATTTTTTTAGAACTTGTTTTTGGCATGGCAACAGATCGAGATTTGGAAACTCAAACCAGTATAAAAGCGAAATAAGGATAAAACGTGGATGTTTTTAAATTATAATGAGAATTATTTACTATTTGGCTGTGATGCTATGTCGTGGAAATGTCATATATTATTTGAATACCATGTGCAGCATTCATGGCAAGAGCGATTCCACCTGTTTTGGGTAAAGCATAATCACGAGGATTAATACGAATCAGAGAAGGCGCAAATCGTTCACTGAAATAGCGCACCGTTGGAATAGCAGTGCCTGCACCAATCTCTATAACAAGTGGTTGTTTGTATTGATTTATAAAGGATTCTAAACGATTTCGTTGCTGTGTTTGTCGCTGAGCAATCCACTCGTAGTCATCAAACATTAAGATATTAGGACGTGCCAAACCGCCACAATGTTTACAGTGAGGGAGGTCATCTAACCATTGGCAATTTAGATGGTCGATTTCAGGCGAGATGTCATCTGCTGACCAAATTTCTGAAGTACAACTAGCTAAGCATTGTAAATGATGAATTGAACCATGACATTCATAAATCTGCTTTGGACTAAAGCCTGCCTTTTGAAATTGCCCATCAACATTCGAAGTAAATACAAAGTAGGGGAGTTCTAATTTTTCAGCGAGTTGTTTGAGTAAATGAAAACCTTGATGCGGCAAGGTTTGACGATATAGTGCCAAACGATGCCCATAAAAACCCCACGCTAAATTTGGCTGAAATTTAAATGCTGCTGGATTGGCTATTTCAGTAAAGTCGATACGTTGTTTACCGAGTTCTGGATAAGCTCGCCACATGCCTTGATTGCCTCGAAAGTCGGGCAGACCTGAATCAACGCCCATACCTGCACCTGCGCTGATAATAAGAGCATCAGCACGCGAAAGTATATCTTTGATTTGTTCTTTCTGGATTGTGATTAAATCCAATGACATAAAGTCATCCTTTTTTATTTATCTTTAAGAAAAGCTTGGAAATAAAGTTGTACCACACAGTTCACTGATTGCTTGAAGCATCAGATGTTCTGAGTTTTCTTTAGACATCCCTTTGATTGCAGCATCAATTCGCAACAATAGTTCAGGCCAAAGCAAGAACTGTCTTGGATTTAGACGACGTAAAGCTTGTTGATATTGGGATACTTTAGTTTTCCAAATACCAATTTGTATCGCATTATGGGGCTGCTCAAAGAGTTGCATCAGAAGACGCATTTCTTTATTCAATGTCCATAAAATTAGACTGTCAGGTTCACCAGCTGCAATCAAATATTGATAAATCTTAATGGATTGCGTGAAGTTACCAGCAAGTAGCGCATCGCTAAGATCATAAGTGGTATAACGTGATTGATCTTGCAAACAAGCATATAACTGCTCAATCTGAATTTTTTGTATATCAGGAAAGGTATCTGCCACACGCATTAGGCTGTTTTTCGCAGCCAATAGATTATGTTCATGGTGCTGCATCAGCCATTGCCAAGCATCATGATCTAGTTGAATGCCTAGTTTTTCTGCTTCTAAATTTAAGATTTTTTGTCGGTCTTGTGGATA
Organism: Acinetobacter sp. ANC5681; assembly: GCF_023488045.1. NCBI lineage: Bacteria > Pseudomonadati > Pseudomonadota > Gammaproteobacteria > Moraxellales > Moraxellaceae > Acinetobacter > Acinetobacter sp. ANC5681. Next base: position 70,748 of record NZ_JAMFKZ010000002.1, on the reverse strand, counting down.
AGTTGCGGTCAAAGAAACCACAACACCATTGGCCTCCACGACTTGGAAAAAGGCAGACTTTAAACTGCTGCTGTCTTGTTTAGGTAAAACGATGAGCAATAAGTTATGTTCATTCTGTTGAATATAGTTTTTCAGCAGTTTTAGGCCGTTGGCATCAGGCTTGATATTGCCATGTACTTCAATGGCGAGTTGCTGAGAAAACAGCGATAAGCTATTCAGCGCATTAAAAACATTTTTCCAATCATTGACGCTACTGATGTCATAACGCTGACGTTCAACTTCATGCTGTTGCCAACTTTTACGAAATCCATCAAGTAAGTTTTGCTCAAGTAAAGGTTCTTGCCCATGGATGATCCATGCACCACGGGCTTCTGTAATGCGTTTTAATGCTTGAACATAATCTAACTTCATAAAAAGTAATTATGGTTGAGCTTTGGGTAAACGATTCGCTGCAATTTGACGCGTAATTTGCTGGGCAATATCATCAATAATGATACGGTTCAGATACGCTTCTTGTTGGTTATCTGTATTTACAGTTGCCACATCATATTGGTACGTGCGAGATGCAGTGAGTGTACGTGGTTCTGTGATTTTATTGCCTTGACGATCTTCAATTTGGAAAGTCACGGTTAAACGCAATAGTACTTCAGTCAATTTACCATTCAATAACTGGCGACGAGGGGTATAATCTAAGATACGAAGTACATAGGCATCATTGGCATTACTGAGTTGTACGCCCGTAGCACTGAGATAGATGCTGAGACGATTCTCGAGTTCATCGGTATTGTCAGGTAAAACCAAAGTTAGTTTGTTATAAACCAATGGTGTTGCCGTTGGATAGCTCCCCTTTAAATGAAAGCCACAGCCAACTAAGCCTGCACTTAGACCTAAAGTTAAAACGATAGCAGCTAAACGTTGTGCTAAGTGCATATTTATTCCTCTAATCAAATCTATTCTAATTCCTCTTTGGTAGAGGATTAAAACCTCTCTTATATTTAAGAGAGGTTAGAAAGAATTATTAAACAACTAAATTAACAAGTTTATTTGGCACTACAATTTCTTTCTTGGTTGGACCAGTTAAGAATTGTTGAACTTCTGGCAGTGCTTTTGCCAAAGCCAATAACTCATCTTTAGAGATATCGACTGCGACGTCTAACTTACCACGCAGTTTACCATTCACTTGTACAACAATCGTTTGCGTATTACGGGTTAACGCTGATTCATCCACTTGTGGGAACAGTGTCGTATTAATATCAATACTAAACTGTGCTAAAAGTGTTTGACTTAAATGTGGTGCAAATGGGGCAAGTAAAGTCAATAAAGTTGTAATTGCTTCACGTGCAACAGCTACATCATTGTCATCTTTGGCTTCAAACTTATTGGTCGCATTCAATAACTCCATTAATGCCGCAATAGAAGTATTGAACGCATGACGGCGTTCAATGTCATCACCCACTTTCTGGATGGTTTCATGGGTTTTGCGACGTAAATCTTGCGCGTCTTTCGAGAGGTTTGCTGTATCAATTGCAGTCGCTTGATTGTCTTTTTCCAAGAAACCAGCAGCCAAACGCCATACACGTTTCAAGAAGCGGTTAGCCCCTTCAACACCTGCATCTGACCATTCTAAAGATTGATCAGGTGGTGCAGCGAACATCATAAAGACACGTGCGGTATCTGCGCCGTACTGGTCAATAATGGCTTGTGGATCAATACCGTTGTTTTTCGACTTAGACATTTTTTCTTGTCCGCCGATCACAACTTCCTGACCATCACCCGAATATTTCGCAGATAGAATGCGACCTTTCTCATCACGCTCTAATTCGATGTCAGCAGGGTTAAACCAAGTTTTCTTGCCACTCTCTGCTTCACGGTAGAAGGTGTCTGCCAACACCATGCCTTGGGTGAGCAAGTTAGTAAATGGTTCGTTACCTTGTACCACACCTTCATCACGCATCAATTTATGGAAGAAACGTGCATAAAGTAAGTGCAGAATTGCGTGCTCTACACCACCGATATACTGGTTCACAGGAAGCCAGCTTTGAGCCGCTTCAGGTTTTACCATACCGCCAGTAAAGTCTGGAGATGCATAACGTGCATAATACCAAGAGGATTCTACAAAGGTGTCCAAGGTGTCTGTTTCACGACGTGCATCGCCACCACAACTTGGGCATTTGGTTTCATAGAATTCAGGCATCTTGTTCAATGGATTACCCGAACCATCTGGAACTACATCGGTCGGTAATACCACAGGCAATTGATCTTCTGGAACGGTGACTTGACCACAGCTATTACAGTTGATCATTGGAATTGGACAACCCCAGTAACGTTGACGAGAAACACCCCAGTCACGTAAACGGAATTGAACCTTAGAATTTGCCAAAGCTTGTGGTTCTAATTTTGCAAGGAAGGCATCAAAAGCGGCTTGGAATGCTAAACCATCAAACTCGCCAGAATTCACCAATATGCCATCTTTAGAACCGTACCATTCTTGCCATTCAGCAACTGAGTATTCAGCATCATCAGTGCCTTTAGCATCGATGACTTGCTTGATTGGTAAGTTAAATTTATTGGCAAATTCAAAGTCGCGTTCGTCATGTGCAGGAACTGCCATTACAGCACCTGAACCGTATGACATCAATACATAGTTGGCAATCCAAACAGGGAGTTCTTCACCTGTGACTGGGTGCTTAACAGATAAGCCTGTTGCCATACCTTTCTTTTCAGCCGTGGCTAAGTCCGCTTCTGCGACTGAACCCATACGGCATTCTTCAATAAATGCAGCTAACTCAGGATTGTTTTCCGCTGCTTTAAGCGCAAGAGGGTGTTCTGCTGCAACCGCAACATAAGTCACACCCATTAAGGTATCCGCACGCGTTGTATAAACGGTTAGGCCATCTGCATAGACTTCAGTATTTGCAGAAGGGAAGATGATTTCCATCCCTGTCGAACGGCCGATCCAGTTACGTTGCATGGTCAGAACCTGTTGTGGCCAACCATCTTTTAAGGTGTCTAAATCGTCTAATAATTCTTGTGCATAGTCGGTGATGCGGAAGTAGTACATTGGAATATCACGTTTTTCAACCAATGCACCAGAGCGCCAGCCACGACCATTTTCAACTTGCTCGTTGGCTAACACTGTTTGGTCTACTGGGTCCCAGTTCACGGTTGAAAGCTTACGATAGATCAAGCCTTTCTTATAAAGTTGAACAAATAACCATTGTTCCCAGTGGTAGTACTCTGGTGTACAGGTCGCAAACTCACGATCCCAATCGACGGATAAGCCCAATTTCTTTAATTGGTCACGCATATACGCGATGTTTTCAAACGTCCATTTTGCTGGTGCAACTTGGTGCGCAATCGCTGCATTTTCAGCAGGCAAACCAAATGCATCCCAACCCATTGGTTGTAATACCGTTTCACCTTTTAAACGATAAAAACGGCTGATCACGTCACCAATGGTGTAGTTACGCACATGCCCCATATGCAGTTTGCCACTTGGGTAAGGGAACATCGACAGGATATAGCGATGTTTGCCCTCTACAGTGTCTGCAACTTTAAAAACTTTGCGATTGTCCCAGTCTTGTTGAACTTGAGGCTCAATGGCACTTGCTTGATATTCGGAGTCAATGTGAGAAGTCGTCATAGGGATATGCGATACAACAAAAATTAAAGTTAAGATTGCCGCACAGCATAGCGCAAAATAGGGGTCAATGTCAGTTTTTAGAGCAAGATTTTATCTTCTGGTTTTGAGTATCAGTGTAGTTATAAATTAGATACTTTTATCGATTTGATACTCTTGAATTTGCTAACTTCTCTTTTTTCTGGAGATATTCTGATTCTAAAGAGGATCTAAGATCTTGTTCCGTCAGTGAGCCGAACATGTCTATATAAGGATTGGTGCGTTTCTCCTTAGAGTAATCTTGCATTCCTTTTCGTACTTTTGCTTCAATTTTAGCCCGTTCTTTTGTTGTGAATTTATCTTTTGGAGTTACTGGAAATGAATACTGGTATGGGTTTTTTATAGGTTGCGGTGAATTTAACGTTTTTGAGGACTGTTCTGTTTTGTTTTGATAGGTGGATACTGAGCCTAGTTTTTTCGCATTGGAGGGCGGCGGTGTGACTGAGTAATGAGTTGAGCCATTCGCATCGACCCATTTATAAAAATCTTGAAGATAGGTTGTAGCTGGATAAATAGATAATATTAATGTGATTACAGAATGTTGTTGGAAAAGAGTTTTTGTCATAAATATTCGTATTTTAAAAAATTGAATAAAGTGGTGATATTAGAGTCACCATTTTATTCAATTATATTAAAAGAATCTAAAGATTTGGTTTTACTCTAACTGGTGCTGTAGTTTGAGTTTGAACAGGTGCAGTAGTAGCTGGAGTTTGAGAAGCTACATTCGTTGAAGGTTGACCAAAGCTTTGAGGTGATTGTGTTTCAGAAGACGGTTGACTTTCATTTTGAGGTTGCTGTGCTTTCGGCGGGTTTGGATTTTGAGTGCTAGTCCCATAAGTGGAAATTCTATCTAATCGTTTTGCTCCTTTTGGTGGAGGAGTCGTGGTGTAATGGGTTGAACCATTAGCATCCATCCATTTGTAGTACTGCTGAGCATAATTTTGGCTAGAACAAAGAAGCAGAGTCGTAGTTGCGACAGCGTATAGGCTTGTTTTAAAATATGATGGTTTCATAATTTGATCTCCCCAAAAGAATTCCGTCTATATTCGATCAAAATGTTTGAATTAGCCAATCACAATGCCTATTTTTGTATAAAAAGAAAATAGTTTTTTGATAAATGGGCATTTGAATCGATAAATTACCTTGAGCTGAGAGATTAAAAAAACAACAGCTAAAAATTATTCTAAAAAAACCTTTTCTTTATTCTTGACTTTGTGTATGAAAGCAACAAAAATGCTTGCTTAGTTTTATATGCGCTTATTTGATCACCCTTCGAATAAATGTCATTGTTTGCAATGGACATTCTTTCTAGCCGAGAGAATGATTTTTTGAAATATGTTTATCCCAACATGTTTTGATTCGAGATGTAATAACAGCTTATACGGCTGATGAGTCAGAAAATTTTTCCTATTGCAGCAAAAACGAGTAGAATACGCACACTTAGAAAAGTGCATAAGTTAATGAATGAAAATACAATTTATGTCTCCCATAAATTGTACTAACACTAGGGTGAATCACGTTGGAACTTTTATCTGGTGGTGAAATGCTCGTTCGTGCGCTTGCGGACGAAGGCGTAGAGCATGTTTTTGGTTATCCAGGCGGCGCAGTTTTACATATTTATGATGCGCTTTTTCAACAAGACAAAATTAATCATTACCTTGTACGTCATGAGCAAGCTGCTGGTCATATGGCAGATGCATACTCGCGCGTAACTGGTAAAACAGGTGTTGTTCTTGTGACTTCTGGTCCAGGCGCAACAAATACTGTTACTCCTATTGCAACTGCCTATATGGACTCAATCCCAATGGTGATTTTGTCAGGACAAGTTGCAAGTCACCTAATTGGTGAAGATGCATTCCAAGAAACAGATATGGTTGGTATTTCTCGTCCAATCGTAAAGCACAGTTTCCAAGTGCGTCACGCCAGCGAAATTCCTGCCATTATTAAGAAAGCATTTTATATTGCCTCTTCTGGTCGTCCAGGCCCAGTGGTTGTTGATATTCCTAAGGATGCCACCAATCCAGCAGAAAAATTTGCCTACGAATATCCTGAAAAAGTGAAGATGCGTTCATATCAACCGCCTTCACGTGGACATTCAGGTCAAATTCGCAAAGCAATTGATGAGCTGATCACTGCTAAACGCCCAATTATCTATACAGGTGGTGGTGTTGTTCAAGGTAATGCTTCTGCACTATTGACTGAACTTGCACATCTATTGGGTTATCCAGTGACCAATACCTTGATGGGCTTAGGTGCTTTCCCAGGTAATGATCCACAATTTGTGGGTATGTTAGGGATGCATGGTACTTATGAAGCCAATATGACGATGCACAATGCAGACGTGATTTTGGCGATTGGCGCACGTTTTGATGACCGTGTGACCAACAATCCAGCCAAGTTCTGTCAAAATGCCAAAGTCATTCATATTGACATTGACCCAGCGACCATTTCTAAAACGATCATGGCGCACATTCCGATCGTTGGTGCGGTTGAGCCAGTTCTTCAAGAAATGTTAGCTCAGCTTAAACAGATGAATGTGTCTAAGCCAAATCCGGAAGCAATTGCTGAATGGTGGTCTCAGATTAATGAGTGGCGTAAAGTTCATGGCTTACGCTATGAAGCGGCTCAAAATGGTGAAATGAAACCACAACAAGTGGTGGAAGCGCTTGATCGTGTGACCAATGGTGAAGCGATCATTACGTCTGACGTAGGTCAGCACCAAATGTTTGGTGCAAACTACTACAAATACAAACGTCCACGCCAATGGATTAACTCTGGTGGTCTAGGTACGATGGGTGTTGGTTTACCGTATGCAATGGCAGCGAAACTTGCATTCCCAGATCAACAAGTCGTGTGTATTACAGGTGAAGCATCAATTCAGATGTGTATCCAAGAATTATCAACATGTAAGCAATATGGCTTAAATGTGAAAATTCTTTGCTTGAATAACCAAGCTTTAGGCATGGTGAAGCAGTGGCAAGATATGAACTACGAAGGGCGTCATTCAAGCTCTTATGTAGATTCTTTACCTGATTTTGCAAAATTGATGGAAGCTTATGGTCACGTAGGTATTCAAATCAATCATGCAGATGAATTGGAATCTAAACTGGCTGAAGCAATGGCAATTAATGATAAATGTGTATTCATTAATGTCATGGTTGATCGTACAGAGCATGTTTATCCAATGTTGATTGCAGGTCAGTCGATGAAAGATATGTGGTTAGGTAAAGGGGAGCGCACGGCATGAGACACATTATCTCTGTACTTGTAGAAAATGAAGCAGGCGCGCTTTCTCGTTTGGTCGGTTTATTCTCTCAACGTGGTTACAACATTGAGACTTTAAACGTTGCGCCAACTGAAGATGAAACTTTATCTCGTTTGACGCTGACAACTTATGGTGATGATCACAAAATCGAGCAGATCACAAAGCAACTGAATAAATTAGTTGAAGTGGTTAAGGTGGTTGATTTGTCAGAAGGTGCACATATTGAGCGCGAGCTTATGTTGATTAAAGTGAAAGCTTTAGGTGCTGCTCGTGCGGAAATTAAGCGTACAGCTGATATTTTCCGTGCCCAAATCGTTGATGTAACACCAACCACTTATACGATTCAGATCGCAGGTACAACTGAAAAGATTGATGGTTTTATTGATGCACTTGCTGAAAATACCATTCTAGAAGTTGTACGTTCTGGTGTGTCTGGTATCGCACGTGGTGAAAAAGTTTTAAGTATTTAATCGCTTCCCCAATTCTTCATATAGAAATGCAAGAATTGGGAAGTTTCAAAGAATCTATCCTTGTATGACAAGGGAAATGACAAAAATTTTAGCGGAGAAAACAGATGCAAATTTTTTACGATAAAGACTGTGACTTATCAATCATCCAAGGCAAAAAAGTTGCAATCATTGGTTATGGTTCACAAGGTCATGCTCATGCACTTAACTTGAAAGATTCTGGCGTTGACGTCACTGTTGGTTTACGTGCTGGTTCAGCATCTTGGAAAAAAGCTGAAAATTCAGGTCTTAAAGTATCTGAAGTTCCAGCGGCTGTTGCTCAAGCTGACTTAGTGATGATTTTGACTCCAGATGAGTTCCAATCTCAACTTTATCGTGATGTAATTGAGCCAAATATCAAAGAAGGCGCAACTTTAGCATTTGCTCATGGTTTCTCTATTCTTTATAACCAAGTTGTTCCACGTAAAGATTTAGACGTAATCATGGTTGCTCCAAAAGCACCAGGTCATACTGTACGTTCTGAATATCAACGTGGTTCAGGTGTTCCTGACTTAATCGCAATTCACCAAGATGCTTCTGGTAATGCACGTAACGTAGCGCTTTCTTACGCTTCAGGTGTAGGTGGTGGTCGTACAGGTATCATCGAAACTTCTTTCCGTGAAGAAACTGAAACTGACTTATTTGGTGAGCAAGCAGTTCTTTGTGGTGGTGCTGTTGAATTGGTTAAAATGGGCTTCGAAACTTTGGTTGAAGCGGGTTATGCACCAGAAATGGCTTACTTCGAATGCTTACATGAACTTAAGTTAATCGTTGACTTAATGTTCGAAGGCGGTATCGCTGACATGAACTACTCAGTTTCTAACAATGCTGAGTACGGTGAGTATGTGACTGGTACTGAAGTAATCAATGAACAGTCTCGTGAAGCAATGCGTAATGCATTGAAACGTATCCAATCTGGTGAATATGCGAAAATGTTCATTCAAGAAGGTGCATTAAACTACCCATCTATGACTGCTCGTCGTCGTCAAAATGCTGCGCATGGTATCGAAGTAACAGGTAACAAGTTACGTGCGATGATGCCTTGGATTCAAGCGAACAAAATCGTAGACAAAGAGAAGAACTAAGTTTTAGTTTAATCTTTAAAAGCCCTTGTTTATACAAGGGCTTTTTTATTGCATCACTTAAAGTGCTGTATCTCGTGATGATAGTCTAATCTTGCCGTTTAGGTTGTTAAGTTAATTCTCGCGGCTCGTATGGATGTAAGCAGAATTTTTAAGATGTTATTGAGAGTATAAAAAATAAATTACCTGATAAGGAGTGTAGTCACTTATTTGCTTTCAATATAAAAAACTTCATATTCTTAGTCTTTTTTAATAACAGAGTTATAGCAAACAGCATGATAAAAAGGCATACTATATACATGTTTAGAGCATTTATTAAAGGTAGTGCATCTTTTATAATTGTTGATTGCTTTTAAAATTGCAGTAAAAAAACAAGAATTTTCATTGGTTTGAAATGAATATGTGTTTTTATTCTATTGATTTATAAAATGAAAAAGACTTGACCTTATACTAGATGATGTTATTGTTAAGGAAAGTTTATGAATACACAATTTGTATCTTTTTTGAGTGTTAATGATCGTTCTGATTTTGAGCAATTCGCTCAATAAATAAAAAAAAGTACTGAATAATCATGGAAGTCCTTTATGGTTAACGTTGATTACGATAGCACATGGGTCATCGCTTCCATTTTGTTTGCAGTAGCGACTTGTTATGCTGCAGTTTCAATGGAAGAGCTCGTTTTTAAAGCTCCATATAAAAAGTTGGAGAAAAGCATTTTAGTAACGAGTGGGTTGACTTTAGGCTTGGCAATATCGGCAATGCATTTTATTGGAATGCTCGCGAGCCATTTGCCTGAAGGCTATCATTTTGATATTAGTTTGACTGTGCTTTCATATTTGATAGGCGCAACTGCTTCGGTATTTGCTGTTTGGCTAACCACTAGACCTACTTTACCTATGCTACGTCTGATCTTAGGTGCATTATTCTTAGGGCTAGGGATATCTGGAATGCATTACACGGGGATGTTGGCGCTTTCAGTTGAACACCATCAATTGAGATATGATCCATTACTCGTGATTTGTTCAGTACTCATTGCTGTATGTGGTTCTGGTTTGAGCTGTTTATTCGTTTTTAAATATAAAACCGCGGTTAAATATAAAACTGCACTAAAGGCTGTCGTTGCAATATTGATGGCTTTTAGTATTGTAGGTATGCATTATACTGGAATGGCTGCGACATTATTTGATGAACGGGTAGCGATGATCTTAAGTGCTGCTCAAACTGACCAAAGTGTGCTGTTATTTACGATTATTTTTATTACGAGTTTAGTCTTTGTTGCTGGTTTCGCCGTCGCAGTTTTAGAAACCCGACTAGAGGAACGTAATCAACAATTAGTTAGAATAAATAAAGAATTAGCAACTCAGTCACTACATGATTCATTAACAAAGTTGCCGAATCGATTATATTTGACAGATTATGCGGAAGTAATCTTCAGCCATCATCGCTTACGAGAAGAAAAAGCAGCATTTTTATATGTAGATTTAGATCGCTTTAAATCGGTAAATGATGCTTTTGGACACCATATTGGTGATCAACTTTTAATTCAAATGGCCAATCGGTTACATGAAAAATTAAGTTCAAGCCATAAGCTATTTCGTATTGGTGGTGACGAGTTTGTATTGATCTCTGAAAATACTGATGTTAATCAAGCGATGTTGCTGGCAGAAGAAGTTCTGCATTTTATTCAAGAGGCATATCTAATCGCAACAAAAGAAATTAATATTTCTGCAAGTTTGGGAATTGCGATGTATCCTGAGCACGGTACGAATGTTCAGGATTTATTAATTAATGCAGATGTAGCAATGTTGGCATCTAAAGAGCAGGGTAGAAATACGTTTACTGTTTTCCACTCTACAACGGATCAGCAAGATGTTCGTAGCCAATCCAAATTAATTAATGATTTGTATAAAGCTGTAGATGAGCAGCAATTTGTTTTATTTTATCAGCCTAAATTTACTGCGAATTATCAAGTTTGTGGTATTGAAGCGCTCATTCGTTGGAAGCATCCAAGCTTAGGTTTGTTGACTCCTCAAATGTTTATTGAGGGAGCAGAAAAAACAGGTTTGATTATTCCGATGGGATATTGGGCATTGGAGCAAGCTTGTCAGCAGATTCAAAAATGGGAACGAAGTAATACTCCTTTTTATCCAATTGCCGTCAACTTATCTGCATTACAATTTGAAAATAAAAAACTTTTTAACGTATTAGAACAGCTCTTAGAACAATATCAAATTCAGCCCCACAATCTTATTTTAGAAATCACTGAATCAACAGCAATGCATCATATTGATTCAAGTATTCGCACTTTAGAACGCTTGCGTAAGTTGGGTATTCGGATTGCGATTGATGATTTTGGAACTGGCTATTCAAGCTTTTTATATTTAAAAGATCTGCCTGTTGATGAACTTAAAATTGATCGCGGTTTTCTCATAGATTTACAACCAAACTCGAAAGAAGAGGCAATTCTAGAAAGTATCATTCACCTTGCCGCTAGGTTAGGCTTAATCGTCACAGCTGAAGGTGTAGAAACACAGCAACAAGCTGATATTTTAACTAATTTAGGATGTAATCAATTACAAGGTTATTTATTGGGTATGCCTGTAAATGTTGAAAATTTAGTATTGAATCATCACAACTTTGCTTAGTTTATTTGGACCTAACGATTTCTATATCATCTATTCACGAAAAAGGCTGCTCATATCTTTTCAAGTAAAAGAGATTCACAGCCTTGACTATTTTAGCAATTATAAGCACTTAATTTGAGCGCTGTTGCAACCATGCGCTAACGACAGGCCAAACTGCTTGTGGTGCTTGGCTTCCTGAAACCAACCCCATATGTCCTCCTGAAACAATCTCGAATTGCTTATCTTGACTGCTGGTTAAATCCATTAATGGTTTGACCGCTTCAGCTGTGACGATAATATCAGTATCACCGCCAATCGCTAAAACAGAACAATCGATATCTTTAAAATAAGCGGTTTGATCGCCAAATTGAACCACACCAGTCGAAAGTTCGTTATCTATCCAAAAGCGCAAAATGATATCGCGCATTACCCCCCCAGGATAGGCGAGCATATTGTCAACAAACGAACTTGATGTTGCGTGATTAATGACAAACTGCCGATCGTTCAAATTTTTCAGTAATTGCCAATAATTCTTAAAATTACCCACTGGGTCTGTGAGCTTAAATCCGAGCGTATTTTGCCAACCATGAATATGGAAATAGCGGCTCGGAATTTGACGGATTCGGAAATTAGTATTGGTCCGTACCCATTGTGCTGGCGTGTTTAACTTTTGATAAAGCTTGCCAATATAACCTGATTGATGAGTGTTAATTGGTGATGCCAAAATCATTAGATTCTTAATATTTTTATCTTTAAATAATGAGGTATAGCAAAGGGAGATCGCTCCACCGAGACTCCAACCATACAGTGATAGTTGTTGTTGTCCGCTATGTTCACGAATTTTGCTGATAAAGTCGGGCATAAAGATTTTGATATATGTACCGAAATTCTCTGTACACGACAAATTTCATAGGGCCCTTGTCCTATCAGGCTTTTTCTTCCTTAAAATTGCGAGCACTTTCTTAAATTCTTCTTTTTTTCCAAAACCAATCAAACGTAGAATAGCCATTTGAACATAGTCCAAACCGTAGCGAAATAAACTTACTGAAAGTCGTCCATGCTTCTTTATTTTTATCGCTTTTTTTCGATCATGTTGCCATTCACCTGTTAAATAGCACCAACAGAAACCGATAGCTAGCACTGCTATCAATTTCTTGACTCGTCTAGGGTCTGTTAAACGAGTATTTTCAAGATTGAATCCACGTCCTTTGAGACAACTAAATAAGGTTTCGATTTCCCAGCGTAATGCATAATCACGAATAGCAGAAGCATTAAATATAGGAGAAACAACAAGTAAAAGTTCTCCATCTTCTAATCGTAGCCCACTAATATACAGTTTCACTCGACCAACCCAAATACGTCGTTTACGACATTCAGTTTGACCAACTTGAAGATGACGAAATAAATCACTAATTTTATGATTCTTGGCTAAGTGATTGGTCACAATGAAGTTTTTTTAACACGTATACAGAAGTTAATGTCATTTTCAATTCACCATGTAAACCATTTCTCACCGATAAATTCTCTGTCTGCGAACACATTCACAATACGGTTTTTACCAAAAATGGAGATAAAGCGTTGAATCAAAGCAATACGCTCTTTTGTATCTGAATTTCCACGTTTATTGAGCAATGTCCAAACAATAGGTATCGCTATTCCACGATAGACGATGGCTAACATCAAGATATTGATATCTCGTTTTCCCCATTTCCAGTTGGTTCTATCCAAAGTTAATTGGACTTTATCGAATGAAAATATATTGAAAATTAACTGAGAAATTTGACGATAATCGAAATACTGATCTGCAAAGAAGCGTTGTATACGTCGATAAAATGATTGTGGTAAGCACTTGATGGGTAAGGCTTTAGATGCAGAAGAAAGATTACATGTCTGTTTTACAATTAATGCAATCATAATCAGTGTAAAACATTTTACATGTGACTTGTTCCACTTTAGATATTTGTTTAAGATGAGATGTAACTCATTGAAATGTGTCATCATATTCGTCGTCAGAAAACAAGTATTATGCCATTATTTCAATGAGTTATCTTCTTTTGTCGTGTACAAAGACCGAAATTATATTTAGCTTGTTTAAGGCTTGGTGTGCCCCAGTCAATCATATATACATCAAAACCTTGGCTTTGAAAGTAACGAATGAGACTACGATCAGGAAACAAATCGAACACTAAGGTGTTCGCTGCTAATGGGGGAATAATAACCAGTGGCACACGGTGTTTATTTTCACCCGATTCTACGTCTGACTTGTAAAACCGTAAGCTAATAATTTCACGTTCATAAACGACTTCAAAAGGTGTCTTTCCTGACAATGCCAGTTGATGTCCCCTCAAGAAACGATCTGCCGCATTTGAAAATACTTGTGCAGCTTGCTTACCCGCACGCGTTTTTAAGATTGATTGGGCTGTTTTAGCGTTAACAAAGGTATTTTTAAATTTAGGCAATTGAGTCATCGTGCAAGAACTCTATGGTTACAACTGTGTAGCCGCATATTAGAAGAAAAAGTCCCTAAGCTCAGTGACTCATGTGCTTAACTTGTATTCCAAAATGATCAACTTAAGACAATAACACCTGATATCGGGGGTTAAACCCTGTTGAAGAGCTGAGGAAAATGAGTTTATCGGCTCATCTCATTTCTTTCAGTTTATTTATATATGGAATTGCATATATATGGAAATTCATATATAAAGAATTTAAAAATTAATCAGGTTTTAATTCGATGACAACTTTATTAGATGTGACGATATATCACAATCCAGCATGTGGAACGTCACGTAACACATTAGCTTTGATTCGTAATACAGGACTTGAGCCGACTATTATTGAATATTTGAATACACCTCCGACTCGTAGCGAGTTAATTCAGCTTATTCAAGATGCAAAGTTGACGGTTAGAGCAGCGATTCGTAAGAATGTCGATCCTTATCGTGATCTAGCATTAGATCGTGAAGATTGGACTGATGAGCAATTGATCAGTTTTATGCTGGAGTACCCTATTTTGATCAATCGACCATTTGTGGTGACTGAACGAGGGACACGTTTGTGTCGTCCATCTGAACTTGTGTTAGATATTTTGACACTACCACAAAAGGGCGCTTTTACTAAAGAAGATGGTGAGCAGGTGATTGATGAAAATGGACAACGCGTAAATTAAAAATTTGGCTTTTATATATGGAAATTTACATATTCATATAAGCAAATAGGATGTGAAGATGGATCAAGTGAATTTTTTTAAATGCTTAGCAGACGAAACACGGCTCAATATCGTCACTTTAGTTGCTGAACATAAAGAATTATGTGTTTGTGATTTGACTGAAAAATTAAACTTGAGCCAACCAAAAATTTCGAGACATTTAGCCTTATTAAGGTCATCTGGCTTACTACAAGATCGAAGACAAAGTCAGTGGGTGTATTACAGCATTCATCCAGAGTTGCCTGCTTGGTGTCATGAATTACTCAATCTCTTGGTACGTGAACAAACTTCCGCAAGTAACCAATCTCAGTCTCTCCAAATTAAAAGTTATTGTGAGTAATACCGCATGAAATTTATTTTCCTATGTACTGGAAATAGTTGTCGCAGCATTTTGTCCGAAGTACTTTTTAACAGTCGTGCACCTGAAAATTGGAAAGCATATAGCGCAGGCAGTAAGCCTTCTGGACAGGTTCATCCACTGACGATTGAAACGCTTGAAAACTTAGGCCTTTCAACTGATGGTTTATGGAGTAAAACCATTGATGACTGCGAACAATATCAAGCGGATGTGGTGATTACGGTCTGTGATTCTGCAGCTCAGGAAGCTTGCCCACTGTATTTAGGCGGTGCAATTAAAGCACATTGGGGCTTGGCTGATCCTTCACATTTAGATTTGCCTAAATCAGAAAAATTACAAGCATTCCAAGTGACTGTAGATCATATCAACCGCCGTTTAGATGCTCTATTTGCATTAGATAGCGCAAATATGTCTCGTCCTGAATTGATTGCTGCAATCAATCACATCTCAGATATTGAATGAGAACATCATGGCTCAGCAAAGATTGTCATTTCTAGATCGTAACTTAACCCTATGGATTTTTATTGCCATGGGGTTGGGAATTGCGATCGGTGTTTTCTTACCTCAGGCTTCTGTCGCTTTAGACAAAATGAGTGTGGATTCCGTCAATATCCCAATTGCGATTGGTCTGATTTTGATGATGTACCCACCTTTGGCAAAAGTCGACTATGCCGCTTTGCCACAGGTATTTAAAGATAAAAAAACCTTAACTTTATCTTTGGTTCAGAACTGGATTATTGCGCCTGTTCTGATGTTCGGATTAGCGATTATTTTTCTACACAGCTATCCAGAATATATGACGGGCTTAATTTTGATTGGCTTAGCACGTTGTATTGCGATGGTTTTGGTCTGGAATGGTTTAGCTTGTGGTGATAATCAATATGTTGCAGCATTGGTGGCATTTAACAGTATCTTTCAAATTCTATTCTTCAGTACTTATGCTTGGTTATTCCTGACTTTCTTGCCACCTTATTTTGGTATTGCAGGACAAGTCATTCATGTAGATTTTTGGACGATTACCCATGCGGTGTTAGTTTACTTGGGTCTTCCATTTTTTCTTGGTTTCATGACACGATTGATTTTAGTGAAAGCCAAAGGTCTCGCGTGGTATCAAAATGTCTTTTTGCCGAAGATCAGTCCTTTAAGTTTGTTGGCGTTGCTGTTCACCATTGTGGCGATGTTTAGCCTTAAAGGTGCTGATGTCGTGAGCTTGCCTTTCGATGTGATTCGTATAGCGATTCCACTGACGATTTACTTTGTTGTGATGTTCTTCATGAGCTTTTTTATGAGCAAGTGGATGGGCAATAACTATCCGAAAACCACCGCAATTTCCTTTACTGCTGCTGGGAATAACTTTGAATTGGCATTAGCGGTCGCTATTGCAACCTTTGGTTTAGCTTCGCCTGTGGCATTTACCACAGTGATTGGTCCATTGGTGGAAGTGCCTGTGCTGATTGCTTTGGTCAGTGTGTCTTTATGGCTCAGAAAAAAGTATTTTAAATCGGTGTAATTGTGATGACTCTTCCAAATATAGATATGAATTTACTTGATCAACCCACTTTAGAAAAAGTGCAGGCGCAAGCCTTGGATCATGCACCACGTATTTTATTGTTGTACGGTTCGAATCGTGAACGTTCCTATAGTCGTTTAGCCGTGATGGAAGCAGGGCGTATCTTGGAGCAGTTTGGTGCTGAAGTAAAAATCTTTCATCCTAAAGGTTTGCCCTTACCTGAAGATGCGGATATGGAACACCCAAAAGTCAAAGAGCTACATGAATTGTTGGCGTGGTCAGAGGGCATGGTGTGGTGTTCGCCTGAACGTCATGGTTCGATGAGTTCCATCTTTAAATCGCAAATTGATTGGATTCCACTGGCAGGTGGTGCAATTCGCGCAACTCAGGGTAAAACGTTGGCATTGATGCAAGTCAGTGGTGGCTCTCAGTCTTTTAATAGTGTCAATCAAATGCGTATTTTAGGACGTTGGATGCGCATGATTACCATCCCAAATCAGTCTTCAATTCCAAAAGCATTTTTAGAGTTCGAAGAAGATGGTCGTATGAAAGCATCGTCTTACTATGATCGTATCGTAGATGTGATGGAAGAATTATATAAATTCACACTGTTGACGCGAGGGCAGAGCAAGTATTTAACAGACCGTTATTCTGAACGGAAAGAGTCCGCTGAAGAACTGTCAAAGCGCGTCAATCAACGTAATCTATAGTGTTTATCGCTTTTTCCTTAAGACAATAAAAAACAGCCTCGTGACGAGGCTGTTTTTTATTAAAATCCATCGTTTAACAATGGACTTTCAGGTTTTAGTATTTGAAGTTCACAGACAATACCGCACTGCGACCTTCCGCTTCAGTTGCATAGTGTGATGAATATGCTTTAGTGAAATAACGCTTATCAGATAAGTTGTTTACATTAAGCTGTAAATCAACATTTTTATTCACGTTATAACGTGCCATTGCATCATAGCGAACATAACCTGGAACCCACTTGGTATTCGTGGCATTACCATAGACTTTATCCATTGCGACAGCACCAGCACCGAATGTTAAATCCGGTAAGACTTGGTATGTCGTCCAAAGCGTAGCGCTATTTTTTGCAACGTTTTGTACTTGATTACCATTACTTGGATTTGCTTGGTAAACAGGGGCTGTCGTACTACCTACATTGGTGTAACCACCATCGACAAGTTCGCTGTCTAAATAGGTGTAACCCGCAGAAACAGCCCATTTTTCAGTAATATTTCCGTTTACGCCAAGCTCAATACCATCAACGCGTGTTTCGCCGATATTTTTAGTGGTGCCATCTTCAGCTGTAGCACGAGTATTGGTTTTTTCAGTACGGAAAAT
Source organism: Acinetobacter sp. ANC5681 (assembly GCF_023488045.1). Taxonomy (NCBI): domain Bacteria; kingdom Pseudomonadati; phylum Pseudomonadota; class Gammaproteobacteria; order Moraxellales; family Moraxellaceae; genus Acinetobacter; species Acinetobacter sp. ANC5681. The sequence goes on along the minus strand of NZ_JAMFKZ010000002.1, from coordinate 53,169 downwards.
TGCTGCTGTAAGGTTTAATTTATCATTAAGAACATCCCACTTAGTTCCTAATTCATATGTTTTAACTTCTTCAGGTTTTAGATTTTGAATCGCAGCAGTAATCCCTTCTGAACCATCACCACCATCGACACCCACAGGGTTTGCTGAAGTTGCATAGCTGACATAGATAGAACCGTTTTCCACTGGTTTAAAGGTTAAGCCAGCTTGGTAGTTAAAGAAATCTTTATTGTTCTCAACCGTAACTTGATCACCAGCTTTAGCTGTGATTTTTGTATTATTTAGACCTGTCACGGCATTATTGCGTGCACCATAAGTCATGGTTTGTTTAGTTTCAAATTTATCCCAACGAACACCTAAGTCCAAAAGCCATTGTGGGCTTAACTCGATATTATCTAGGAAATAAACAGATTGGTTTTTGCTACGAATATTGTAACGATCAGCACCATCAGTACTTATACGACCTGTCCACGGAACATTACTTGGATTCTGCACTGACGTGCACCAACCAGAAGCAATTGCAGTAGCGTTACACGTATTATTTGCGCTTCCTGTTGAATCTAAGCCGTTTAAAATATATTGAGTACGATCAGTTTTTTGATCGCTATACTCAACGCCTGTATTAAAACGGTGTTTAAATGCACCTGTATCAAACTTACCTGTTAAAGCAAGTTGATCTGTAAAGCCGTCCGTATCTGCAACACGAGAGTTCGTACGTCTCCAAACTGAGCCATCTAAAGCACCCGTAGTCTTGTTATAGAAATTACCCTTAGAATCATCTGGATTAGTCCACAGATAATCATTCTTAGATTTTGTGTAAACAGCTGTATTACTCAGCGTTAGGTTATCGGTTAAATCATGCTCTAATTTGAATGTACCAAACTGATTTTCTTGTTTTTGGAAATCACGATCTTTCCAACCATAGTAACTGCCTTGTTGAACATCAATCGGTTTGCCATTGCCATTCAAATGAGTAAAATCTTTTTTAGGATCAGCATTTGAAGAAAATGGATTGTTATATGGAATACCAGAATCTGGAATATCATCGGTTTTAAGGTAGTAATAACTCAAGGTGCCGCGAGTTGCTGTATCTAAACCAAAGGTAATACTTGGTGCAATACCTGCACGTTTATATTCAGCACCATCATGTTGACCCGCTTTTTCGTTTTGATGACCCATGACCACCACACGAGCTGCGACACCATTATTAAAATCTTTGTTTCCGTCTAAAGTGATACGTGCATAATTATCTGTACCCCCTGAGATCGAGCCTTCTAAAGCATCGCCTTTTTTAGCAACTTTAGAAATCATGTTAATGCTACCGCCAGAAGTACCTGCACCACCTAAAGCAGAGGCAGAACCCTTTGTAACTTCAACTTGTTCAACTGCAAACATCTCACGGTTTTGTGATGTTGAGTTACGAATGCCATCTACATACATTGAGCTTTCTGAGTTATAGCCACGAATGAAAGGGCGGTCGCCGTTTGGATTACCACCTTCACCAGCACCTAAAGTAATACCAGGAATCGTACGTAAAGCATCAGAAAGACTTGTAACTTGAGTATCTGCAATAAGCTGCTTTGAAATAACAGAAACAGATTTTGGCGTATCTAAAAGAGGAACGACAAATTTGCTATTTGAGGATTGGTCTACTTTAAGACCTTGTTCTTGTTCTGCTTGGGTATGAATTGTTGGGAGTTGTACTGGCTGATCTTGAGCGATGGCTGGTACTGCAATCACGGAGAGTGAAGATGCGATTGCGGAAGATACTAATTTCTTACGTGATTTGATAAAAGACATAATCGTTCACACAGATATGAGAAAAATTTTGAGAATAATAATGATTCTTAATCATAATTTCAATTTATAACTGAACTATTTGTCGGATAGGGGCTTTGTTGCACAAACATTCAAAGACTAAACTTGTCCCAAGTTATCCAAATTTAAGTGACTACTTGGGTGTGAGGTCGCCCCAACTCCGTAAATTTATTTAATACTGCCACACGTGCATGAATCTCATTGACTTGGTTATGAAAATGCCTTGCACTAAGCCTATCACCCAATAGTTTGATGCAGTGCATCTTGGTTTCTAGCAAACTTCGGCGATGATAGTTTGACCATTTTTTCCATAGTGTCCTGCCTAAATGTTTAACTGTTCGAAGTAATTCGTTTCGCTCTAACGAGCTAGTCTTTGTATCTTTCCATGGTTTCGCATTTTTTCTAGGTGGAATCACCGCATGTGCTTGCCGATCTGCAATGACCTGACGGCATTGCTTGGTGTCATAAGCCTGTTTATAGCTCAATTTCAATTCGGTTGTTAACAAATAAAGCTTTGTGTGGATAACTTGGTACTTATCAACAATCAATAAACAAGTTCACTAAATCTGCTACAATTGCGCCAATTTCGAATTCTCACTTTTCAGTTATGGTACATATCGAGTCATGTGTACGTAACTGTGTACATATTGAAGATTTTTCTCATGAGTTTTAAAGACGAATTAGCGGCACAGGTTGCCCAACGACGTACCTTTGCGATCATTTCCCACCCAAATACTTGAGTCTAATTCAACCCCTTTCATCCTCATTCAAGAAATATAAAAAATCTCTTTAGATATAGACTTCTACTGTATTTTACTTACTATGTTAAGAAATAGTTATTTCAACCCATTTCATCAGTTTTCATGTATTATCAATAAAAATGTGTACATATCTGTGTACATAATTCTTCAAGGTATGAAATGGTCTAAAAATATGTACACAGGTGGATTATGGCTCTTACAGATACATGGCTTAGAAAAAACTTAGGGAAAGAAAGAAGTGCAGTACATACAGAGGCTGATCAGGAGGGGCTGGGCGCACGTATTTCCCAGAAAGGTAAGATTACATTTCAATTCCGTTTTCGTTATAACGGAAAACAAGCTCGTATGGATTTGGGGTCTTATCCATTAATGAGCCTAAAAGAGGCTCGAACTGAACTATCAAAAGTTAAGCTGGCTTTAGAACAAGGCTTTGACCCACGTGTACAGAAAAAAGTTGAAAAGCAAAAAATAGTTGGAGCTTTAACCTTTAAATCTTTGTATATGCAGTGGCATGAAAAATATTGTTTACGTGAAAAAGCCCAAGCTGAAGACATTCTGAGAACTTTTGAATTATATGTTTTTCCTGTATTAGGAGAACTACCAGCGAATGTGATTACGCTCCATTCGTGGTTAGAATTATTTGAAGCACATGTTTTAAAATCAGAATCTATTGCTGAAAGAATGCTTGTTAATGCAAAACAATGTCTGGAATGGGGAATCAAGCGAGAATTAATTGAAAATAATCCTATACGCCATATCTCTGGTAAGAACGATCTTGGAATTAAGAAAAGAAAGGGAACACGTTTTTTAACTGACGAGGAAATTGCATTAACGTGGAAAATCTGTGATGAATCTAGAATGACTATGAAAAATGCAATTTTTACGAAGCTTTGCCTTTTTTATGGTTGTCGTAACGGGGAGTTAAGAGTCTCAAAAAAATCCTTTTTTGATCTAGATAAAATGATATGGAAGTTACCCCCTGAATTACATAAGACTGGAAAGGGGTCAGGAATGCCTTTAATACGCCCAATTATTAAAGAAATTGTTCCATTGATTGAACAGGCGATGGCATTAAATGATTCCGAGTTTATGTTTGTGAATGATGGGACTGAAGAGATGATGTCTGACAAAGCACCAGGTAAATTACCATATAATATTATGCAGTTTGCAAGAAGGCATTATGATATAAACATGCCGCATTGGTCAATGCATGATTTAAGACGAACAGCTCGAACAAATTTTAGTGAATTTACCTCACGTGATGTTGCTGAGTTGATGGTTGGCCATGTGATGCCAGGTGAGCAAGGCACTTATGACTTATATGATTACTTAAAACCTCAAGCGAAAGCATACAGAAAATGGTGGTTAAAAATTGAAAGCCTAATTAAATAGTTAGGCGTCTGAATTTCTGAAAAAGTTCATTTCCCATTCATTGAACATCTTTTCATCCCATAAGCTCTGTGAGCCTGCACCTCTTTTGACAGGTCTGGGCATTGATTTGTCGAATATTGTTTGATTTTCTTGCTGATAGCGCCATAGGGTGGATGTTGAACATCCATTTAAACGATGTTGAATATCTTTAGTTGTTAGATAGCCCGATGACATTTTCTGCTCCAAGTTATGTTAGGTTAGTGCATAGGATATAGTGTAATCGATTTTTCAAAAAAGCCCAAAACGGCTACGTTTTTTATTTTTTTATATAAATATTAAATGTTTATGGATGTTATTTTGATTTGATGAAGTATTTATTTACAGCCTGAAATAGTTTTTCGGAATATTTTTTAAGCCTTAATCGGGAAGTGCTAGTACGGCTAAGTTTTTCGAAAAGTGTAAGAATTATTGATAAAGGCATACAGAAATTGTTGAGCAAATTGTCGTAAAAAATAAAAAAGTTGACCTGCATACCGTCTGGTATCAGCACTAATTCCAATAAAAATGATGTCTTCAATGGATCAAATAAACATATCTAATTGACCGAATTGACAGCTTATCAGCCCAGTTTTAACTGGGTTGATGTTTGCTCATCTTTATCCTTTTTGTGGTTTTGTTTTTTGTATTAACCTATGTATTATTACTGTGTTTTTGTATTATATTGACTGTTCTTAATAGCATTATTTTTTAAATAGGATATTGGTTTGTATCATTGCAATCATAAGGGTTTTGGCATAATTTAATGAATAAAAATAGTATTAATATGAATGATGCATTCTTCAAAATATTCACACATAGAGTTACTGGATCATTCGCAGCCTCTTCTGGACATAAAAAAGGGTATTTATTATTTAAGGAGCAAGTTGATTTTTTGCAAAAAACTGAACAATTTATTCAGGAAATTAGGGAGGGATTGTGGGATGAAAACCAGTTAAGGGAGCTATTCGTAGAACCCGTCGATTGGAAAAAAATTGCACAGATTTGCACAACTTTGAATGGCTTTCGTTTTCAGGCTGGTTTAATAAACAACCTGATACTTGAACGAAACATCAATTTTAAAAGTCTGTTAAAAATCTACAGGGAGTTAGATTTAGAGTTAAGAATTGAGCTGGAGCACAATATTCGTTTGGGGATTCCACCGAATGAACTACTAAATTCTGTCCATAAACAAAAATTGGAAATCGAGTTCAATAAACAGGCATTTGTATACTCACATGTATCTAATCAGAGTCCATCATGGGGAATCGAAAATTTTCCACTGGAACGAGTGATTAGGCTTATTTCAATTATTCGTAACCAAAGCCAAGATTGGCTGAATGAAACTTTGGAAAAAACCAACTCCACTAAGCGAAAAATTTCTTATGAAACGATGCAGTTAAATGCTCTTCTGGAAGAACACACAAATTTGTATGTTCTGGTTGTTGATATTCGATTCGTTAATTACTTGCATAAACCTACTGTTGGTATGCAACAAATCTTTTGGAATGAGTGCACACCATTTATTCATTGGGCTCGAGTTTTATTGAAGACACTGTCGGGGAGTGTATATGGTTATAGTCAGGTTGAAAGTGATTTACGTTCAGGCTTAAACTTACATTGTATTCTTTACTTTAAGCACAATCCAAAATTCAATGAACGAAAAATAGTCAAAGAGCTGGAAGAAAAACTTCTTATTAAATTCCCTGGCTTACAGAATATTGAAATCCGAAATTGGAACAATGTGATCAGAAAGCATTACTCCTCAAAGGCTGTAGGTCATATCAAACACAATAATATTGAGCAAGTAGAAGCTGTCGAGCAGTGGGTGCTCAATTACTATTTAAAAATTAATGACTATCTCTGGAATTCATTTCAAGTCCAGTATGAGATCGCAGTCCAAGATCATTTTAGGCAAATTACGGTCGATGCTAAAGCAGAAAAACTTGCCCGTGAAAAACTGCAAAAACATATTAAAAAAAATGAAATACCAATACTTGCGGTTGATGAAAAGAGTACTTGGTCTACCCGACATTTGTCTAAAAATGCAAAAGATAGAAGTAATTTATCGAAACGCTATTACCGAGCTTTGGATGAGGCTAGTTCTAAAAGTCTAAATTATCTTGAAATATTTATTGAGACACTTTTAGATTCATCTTTTTATGCTTTTGACCTTAGACAGGATCAATCTGATATTTCTAAGCTTACAGTTCCAGTACTAGAAAAAGCGTTGACACGAATAGGTCGTCAATTTATTTCCCTTTCAGAACACTACGTACATATTAAAGATAGTCTTCTATATCATCAGTTGTTCAGTGAAAAAATAAATTTTCAACTGATTCTTAATTTTAAACAATCAGTTGCTGCTAAAAGCATCAAATTAAAACATTTGGTAGATATAGATAATCATATTGCAAAATTAAGAGACTTTCTAAATCTGCCTCTTACGCAATTAGCGGGACAGTCAATTGCGACACATCGCCTAAATCAATATAAGCTTTATCAAGACCGTATTGATACAACGAATCAATATCTCAAACCGTTACTAAAGAACGATGTTAAAGCCTTTTATGTAAAGTTCCAACTTGTTTTCAAGTATAAAAAAACGCAACAAAGTGAGTTCTCGGAATTATTTACTAAATTTCTACATCAAGCCAAAAGAGCTCGACCTTTATATTGGATGAGTGGATATTGGGGCTTTTGGCGAGAAAATCAGGATGCCACACCTTATGCCGAAATTATTTTTTTCTTGGATAACAACGCTTTTAATGTGAGGGATGATCAAATACTTAAATGGCTTAAGGCAGAATGGGAAAGCTGTTTAGATAAGCATTGTAAACCCACAATGTTGATGTTGGTTCCTGAAAAGATCAGTAGGACGAAATTAGAGATTACTCATGTATTTTCAGAGAGATGGCGATCATGGTCAGCCTCAATACAAATTGCACCAAATTGGTCTGCACTTATCGAATCTGTAAATAAAGAACGGCAGAAAAAGTTACTGACAGAAAGTGTCCCTGAGTTTATTGTCGATTGTACATTTCAGGAAAAGCCTAATAACAACATACCTAAGGTGTTAATTAAGGGAAATAAGCCTAGAAAAAAGTAGAAAGTAAGTAAAAAAGATTCATCAGGTACAGATGAACCTCAAGATACGTAACTTTAGCTTACAGGACAATTTACTGTTTTGTCGTTACAGTGGTGGATTCGGTGATGGGGCTACCGCCACTTCATCGTGGGTCTGTGTGCTCAGGTGAGCAGGTTATTAATATTATGAATATATAACTAATCTTATATTCATCTATATTTCTATATACATATCTTGATATATCTAAGATTATTGATATTAATCAATAGAGTAAGATCATATCACTGCTATGATACTTATTCATATCCATCTCACAATAAGTAAATTATCACATGAGTCTGTTTAGTATGATTCAATCATCCTAGAGAGTTTTCATGTTAGATTTCAATACAGTACCGATTAATTCATCTTATGTCTTAACAGTAATTGATCACGTAATGCATCAGGTCTATAACGACCAGATCAGCAATGAACAATTAAAGTATGCCTTGGTTGATCTAGTACCCGCATTTAAAGTGTTCTATCGGAATGACTTACACTATGTACCAAGTATTCAAGGCTTTAAGAATGTGATTGCTGCAATAGATGAAATGATTTCATTCCAACCCTATGACCAGATGATTCATTTCAGTGATGAGGATATGTCATACCTCAGCATCATATTTCGTGAGAGTCTGCATGGTATGCAGGAATACATTAGTCAGCATCAGAATCAAGAGGAAAGAAATCGGAAACGTTTAGAGCAGTACTTAACTGATTTAACTGAGCATTATTCCAAGTTGTTGTTTGTTCGTGTTGATTTGGGCTATTTAAAAGAAGAACAGTATCAAGTGGATGTTGGCGTCTTTCAACAGCACATGGATACCTTTAGACAGCGTTTAGCCAATCAGGATGGTTGTTTTAGTGATTTACAGGGTTATGCATGGGCACTGGAAGAGGGGACTACTAAGGGTCTACATGCACATGTTCTACTGATTTATGATGGGCATAAACACCAGCAGGGTTATGGCTTAGCCAAGTTGGTTGGTGAGGCTTGGCTGGAAATCACTGGGCGTAGTGGTATGTACTTTAATTGCCATGATGCGGATTACATCAAGAAGTTTGAACGAGAGGGTACGCTAGGTATTGGTATGATTCATCGTGACAATCCCCAGCAGGTTGTTAATGCGATTAATGCAGCCATGTACTTGGTCAATCCTGAAAAGGGGTTTCAGTACCTACGATCCAAGATATGGAGAATGCGAACTTTTGGTATTGCACAATTTGAACGATCTAATCGACGACTATCAAAGTGTGATAGAGAAGTGGTGTAGTCATCACTTCTCTTTTAATGTTCATTGTCCATTCATATTAAAGGTATATTCACCATTGGCTGTGGTTAAGGTGACTTCACGAATATTCTGTGGATCACAACGGATAAATACCCCAGCCACCGTGCCATAACCCATGTTCTGGTAATGATCGGCAGTTCCTGTAGGGCAGTTGCCACGGTTGATTTTAATGCCAGTAATTGTCGTACTGGCGTCATTGAGGGAAATGATTTCAAGCTTATGGATTACGGTTGGGCCGAAATGCTGTGTTGCATCTGAGCCTGTTATGGTTCGTATACGAATCTCAAACTGTTCATTGGCAGAGGGCGTTTCCTGCTGTGCGGCCTGTTCCACCGCAGCCTGTTCGGTGTCCTGTAGCTCGCTAATAAATCCACGAATCTCTTCTAAGTCACCACCACCTGTTTTCAGCATGTCATAATAGGCACGGGCCAGTTTCTCCTGTACAGGTGGAATATCTGGATTGTCCTTGTATTCTGCCAGTTCATCCATCAGTTGCTGGCGGTCTGGGTCGATGGCCTTGGTTTCACTGGCTGCCTGAGTTTCGGTGGAGTTCTTGGCGTTTTGCGATGCAGTGTTCTTGTTACAGCCGAATAATATGAATGAACTGCAAGCCAGGATCAGTAATTGGGTTTTCATGGTTTTTTTCCTGTATGGGTGGCCATCACTGGCCTGAATTATTCTTCCATTGGCCTGTGTGATAACTGACCCTGTACTGTAGATAAGGTGACATTATTGATCTGAGTGGCGGTACAGTTTTCGAGGGCAAGGTCGAATACCATGCCGTAATGCACCCGTTGTGGAAACTTGACAGTGTACGGTTCTACACCAGCGATCTTGCAGTCGCCCTGATTAATTTTGACAGCATCAATCACATCATTATTTGTTTCTGCAACAATGCGTAGATGAGTTCCAACTGGTCCTGTACTGGCAATGATCTTATATATTGGAACAAATCCCTCGGGTTTGAACTGAACCTCTACCGTTTCCCCAGGCAACAGCCGTCTTTTCAGTTGGGGCGATGGAATGGCAATATTGTCTGATCCCGTATAAATACTGTCTGGATCATATTGGTCATGGGCAATTGCAGCAGCCTCAGCCTTTTGTTCCGTGGCTGCATCCAAAGGCCAGTCAGCTTTTTCTGGGGTATCGCCTTGTGGTTTGAGGTCAGCCAAATCCATATTGGCAACATCGGTTGCGGGTTCTGTGGATTCTTCAGCAGGCTTTTTATTGCAGGCGGTGAGGCTGGATAAAATCACAGCCGTGAGTATGAGTCTCTTCATGATGGGAATTCCCTTTTAAATCGATGATGGATGTGTGGGGCAATGTCCCTGTCACTGAGGATCAAACTGGGTACGCTGTACATATTTCAGAACGGTCAAACCCTTGACGTACATCCACCTGTCATTAAAGTTCTCCGCATTGTAGTCAAACAGATGATAGGCATATTCGTCTATATCCTTTAACTTTTGCTCATTTAAACCTTTGTCACCCTCCCTGAGAATTGCATTCAGGTCAGCACTGTAAATGTAGTAGCGCAGGGGATCATCCTTGGGAATCACTTGCCACTGTTTGCTGATTGCTACAAAAGCATTGCAGTTCACATTTTCCTGACAACGTCTGACTTGGGGTGCAGAAGATGGGGCATTGATCAGTGCCATGACTTGATTCATGTCGGCATGACTTAAACTGGCAAATGACATGCAGCCTGCCACCGCAGTGCATTGAAGCAATGTCTTAATAAAGTTATTCATTTTTTATTCCTGATTTTTATTATTTCTGACCACGGTCAATGTAGTGCAGAACCGCCAGACCTTTCACAAAGATCAGCAGGTCAGCATCATTACGGGCTTTTTCCTTAAAGGTAAATGCACCCGCTTCGAGGATTTGGTAGGCACGATCTTGCTGTGGCGGAGCAAAGTCACGGTTTAAACCATCGCCATCATTGTCCTCAATAAAGCTTCTGAGGTTATAACCATCCAGTTTGTAGTTCTTGGGAATGACCTGCCATTCCTTGGACAGGGCATAAAAAGCGTTGCAGTTGACGTTACCTTTACAACGGGTCACTTTAGGCGCACTGGCTGGATTGTTATAAAACTGGGTCATGCTTTTGATATCAGCATGGCTGAGGCTGGTGAATGAGATGCAGGCAGCAATAGCACCGCATTGTAGAAATAACTTGATTCGATTGTTCATAAAAATGTGATCCTGATTATTGTTATTGACCGTAGGGTTGAGATGGGCATCATCAACCCTGATGGGGTTGTCATTAGTTAAACATTGAGATCGGCCAGACGATGGCCTTACCCAAGTTGTAGGTATAAGGACGATCTGAGGTGTCGCTGCAACCCTTGAGGTAAACCGAGAACAGCAGGGCAATCACGACATAGATGCCGATGAGGTAATGTTTGGCTTGCATGGAAAATATCCCTGTTCAGTTACTGGCATTGCTGCATGGCGGAGACGATGGCACGGTCAAAATCAGGTGGTAAATCCATATCCATTGGGGTCATCTTGCCGATGCGCTGCATTTGCTCTTCTGAATAACGCTTTTCCAGTTGGTCGTAGACACAGGAACAGGTGGAGCTGTCCGCACCTCCCATTTCACAGCCTTTTTTAAACTCTTTTTTTGTTTTGCTGTCACAGCCTGCCAGTGCCAGCAGACACAATAAAACCCCACCCATGAGATGTGTATGATTGAGCGTGAACATTCGTTGTCACCTTAATATTGTTATTACTTTTAGAATGATTTGATGTTATTGATCGTCCGACTTGTTCCAACCTGCTAAAGCCATCAGAAACATAATGGCGAGCAACATCAGAACAAAACTGGGTCCGACCATGACAATAAAGCCAATGATCAAAATCAATTGAGCAATCAGTTTCATGCTTGCAACTCCTGATTAACCACAAGGTTGTGGCAAAGCGGGATTAATCTGTGCGTGGAAAAGCACCGATGTGATCAGGCAAGCTGTGATAACAAAGAGATAAGGGTGGGGCGTGATTTGAAATAAAGAAAACAGTCATGATTGACTCCTTTGGGTATAAAGAAGTTTCACCACATCACTGTCAAATAATGGTGGCGAAACGAAAAGGGGTTGACAGACTGATACCCAAAAAGATCAGCACACCCGAAGGTGTCCCCCTCCCGTTCCGCCGCAGAGGGGGAGACGCAGGGTCGCCCACCAAAAAGATAGACTTTTTAGTGTGCTTTGGGTAAACGGTCTGTCAAAACCGACTGACGATGTAGGTCAGCAAGCTCATCATAATCATAACGATTTCATAGGTCAATTCGATTTGTCCTGCTGTTTTGTACAACTCAGTAAAAAATGAACAGGTATACGATTCCAAGTTATTTCAGATACATATTACTGAAATGAAGCAACGTCAGGCACTGAACTTAGCGTCTCTGCCATAGCGTTTTAAACATTCATTTCTTAACTATCGGAGAAATTCCATGTCGTATCTGGATACAGAAGAAGAACCGTATAACCCTCGCTTTCGTGAGTCACAGCCCCTGCAACTCAGCCTTGCCAGCGCACCCACCACCTTGGCAATGCTGGGTATGAACCTCGCCAAGTCGATGGGCTTTTCACCGATGCTCGGTGGTGTGGCAGGCGCAGCTTTGGGTGGGGTGATTCTGGTATTGGCAGATCAAACCCGATCTAGCATCAGCACACATAAATACTGAACAAGACATCATTCAAATCAGAATAAAGGACACATCTTATGGCACATTTAGTTGAAACAATGGCATTCGTTGGACAAACCCCGTGGCATGGTCTCGGCAACCAACTCACTCCAAATCAGCCGTTGGAGGTCTGGGCAGAGCAGGCAGGTATGGACTGGCGGATTGAATCTTCCGATGTCAGTTATATGGCACAGAATCATCGGGGGCAGAACATCATTATGCCCTTTGAAGAACAGCGGGTACTTTACCGCTCAGATACTCACGCACCGTTATCAGTGGTCAGCCAGCGATTTCAGGAAGTCCAGCCGAGGGAAATATTACATTTCTACCGTGACCTGACTGAACAATCAGGCTTTGAACTGGAAACAGCAGGGGTACTTAAAGGCGGTAAGAAATTCTGGGCACTGGCACGGACAGGGCAAAGCGCAGCCTTAAAAGGAAAAGATGTCAGCAATGGCTATATTCTTTTAGCTACTGCTTGCGATGGCACATTAGCCACCACGGCACAATTTACCAGTATTCGGGTGGTGTGTAACAACACTTTGGCAATCGCTTTACGTGGACAGCAAGGCAATAGTGGTGTGGTCAAAGTGCCACATAGCACCCGATTCGATGCGGAACGGGTCAAACGGCAACTGAGGATTTCAGTCCGTGCATGGGATGAACACATGTATGAAATGAAGCAACTGAGTCAGCGTAAAGTCACTCAGCAAGAAGCAGCAGCCTACTTCGATGCAGTGTTTAACAATACCAATCTCAGTATGGCGGAACAGGATGAAAGTATTATTCAGTACTACCGCAATGCAGCGATGCCGAATCAAATAAACCCATCCAAAGCCGACAATAAAACTGAACCGAATGGACGAGCAATGTCAAAAGTCATGACCATGTTTAACGGACATGGACGTGGGGCAGAACTGAGTTCCGCTAAAGATACGGCGTATGGTTTGCTATGCAGCATCACCGAGTTTTGTGACCATGAACGTCGAGCCATGAGTATCGACCATCGACTAGATTCAGCTTGGTTTGGTGCAGGTGCAGCCATTAAACAACGAGGTGTGGAACAGGCATTAAGAATGGTGTCTTAATAAACCCTTTCATTATTCAGTTTTATTTAAGAAAACTATCTTATTTTAACCATCAGGTAAAACCTGAACCGCAGAACCCTTTCGCCACGTCTCCCCCGACGTGGCTTTTTTTATGCCCGAAATTCAGCTTTTACACTTTTATCGATACAGGAATATTTCTAATGAATAGTCATACTCAAATTCAAAACACCTTAAACAATCCACCGTTACAGCCGTATTCACCCAACCTGAATCCAACCACTCAAAACTCATCGACTCAACAGGTTGAAGTCGGAACTCGAACCAAACGAGACCGACCGAATACGCAGCCACGAAAAACCAAAACACCTGTAGCAAAACGACTTGCCAACACCAAACACATGAATTACCAACAATGGCTGGAAGTCAGAAAACAGGGCATTGGCAGTAGTGATGCCGCCACAGCGTGTGGACTGAATCCGTATATGTCGATGCTGGAACTGTGGATGATCAAGACAGGGCGGATGCAACAAAATATCGAGGATGAAAGCGCAGGCTATGCACCGTTGTACTGGGGCAAGCAGCTAGAACCGTTGGTGGCTGAATACTACAGCATGCACACCAATAATAAGGTGCGTCGAGTCAATGCAGTGTTACAACACCCCGATGAAGACAAACACTTTATGTTGGCAAATCTGGATTATGCCGTGGTGGGCAATGATGAAGTGCAGATTCTGGAATGTAAAACGGTGGGGGAATATGGCTCAAAACTATGGCGAGATGGCGTGCCTTTATATGTGCTGTGTCAGGTGCAGCATCAATTGGCAGTAACAGGAAAGCAGGCAGCACATATTTGTGCCTTGATCTGTGGGCATGAAACCAAGATATTTAAGGTCACACGTAATGAAACAGTGATCAAATATCTTATCAATGCGGAACGCTATTTCTGGGAATGTGTGGAAAACGATATCCCGCCTGATGTGGATGCTTCTGAATCCGCAGCCAAAGCTTTACAGCTTTTATATCCAGCGCATGTCCCACTCAGTACGACGGATTTATCTGAAGATGTGGCAGCCAATCAAGACTTTGAGCAATTGTTAAAACAACGTCATTTGATTGAACAGCATCAAGCTAGCTTTGACCAGCTCAAGCATCAAATCCAAGCCAAGATGCAGGACAGTGAACGAGCGACTTTTAAAACAGGGTCTGTCACTTGGAAGAAATCCAAGGACTCAACCAGTTTAGATAGTAAAGCTTTATTACAACAGCATCCTGAGTTCCTGCAACAGTTCCCACAGAACAAGCAGGGCACACGGCGTTTTCAGATTTATGCAGATGATGATCAGTCTAAATAAATTAGCCTAAGCCGAATCTCCAAACATTCCCACAAAAATCCATACAACCCATCAAATCCCCAATTCATCAAAAAAGCGCAAAACAGCCCCCGCTCCCCATAAGCACGTTGAGGAAACGTACCTATAGAGAGCAAATGGACTGCCTTGCGAGATTTATATGCATTTCAAAAAATGACTGCTTCTTACTCATATCAAAGGGGAATCAGTCAAAAATTACCAAAGAGGAATTTAATATGATTAAAGGTTTAGCAATCACACCACCTGTACTCGGTCGTATCAGCATCGGTAAGATCGTGGAAAAGAATGGAAAACGTCTGCCTGAAAAGGACGATCAATTTACGATTACCAGTCAAATCCAGAACAAGGATGGTTGGGTCAAACATCCACTGGATGAACAACTCCGTGCCAAAGCACCGAACCAAAACCAAAAGCTCAGAACCATACCAGTCCGCATGATTTTTAATGATCCTGAGTTGAACCTACGGGCAGAGTACAGCCTATTTGACCGACAAACAGGACGGCTAATCTGCTCGGGCAATGGGGAAACCTGTCAGCGACTTGGACAAAACGGCGTTGAACAACATTCATGCCCATCACCTGATTTATGTCCATTGGCACAAGGTGGATTATGTAAACCCTATGGACGACTCTATGTCAACCTAGATGAATCAGATGAGTTTGGCACATTCATCTTTAGAACCACAGGCTTTAATAGCATCCGTACCTTGGCAGCACGATTAAGTTACTACCATGCTGCATCAGGTGACTTACTTTCATGTTTGCCATTGCAACTTACTCTGAGAGGCAAAAGCACCACGCAAAGTTATCGTACTCCGATCTATTACGTGGATTTAACCTTAAGGGATGGCACAAACCTAAAAGATGCGATTAGCTCAGCCAAACAGATGGATGAACAAAGCAAGGCAGCAGGGTTTTATCAGGAAGCATTAGATCATGTGGCACGACAAGGTTATTGCAACGCCAGTTTTGAGGTGGGCGGTGAAGAGGGTTTGGATATTGTTGAGGAGTTTTATACAGATGAATCAAGACCAGAACAGTCTCAACAAACACATGACCTGAGCCATGTGCAGGATATTCAGAAAGGCTTGCAGCAGTCGGTGCAGGCTTTGAATTGAAATGAATTTAATTAGAAAAGAGTACTCGTACTCTTTTTTTTGCAGATTTTGGTCTATAGATAAGAAGATATTCACTTCTAGAATATCTAAGAGATGGATTTACTTTAATAACGCTTTTTAGTATTTTGTTAGCAAATCAGAAGTATGTCCATCGTTATGCGTTCAAGTAGGTTGTCTAAGCTTATACTCGCATTTATCCTGTTTTTGTTTACAATAACAATTACGGGAGTTCATGCGTGGGCACCTGTTTTACTTGAAAATATTGAACACCAACATGAATTAAGTATTGTTGTGGAAGATGATGCATCTAGTCATTGGTCTTTGCAGCACTCAAATGATTCTCCCAGAAGTACTGCTGATCATGAGGCAGAAGTACATAGTTGGAAGAATTTTGATGAGCCAATCTACCATCACTCGGTGAAGCCTATTTCTTCTGATAGTGATCTAAGCATAGACCCTGTGTTTATTCTAAGTTTTATCACTGC
This sequence comes from Acinetobacter sp. ANC5681, assembly GCF_023488045.1. Taxonomy (NCBI): domain Bacteria; kingdom Pseudomonadati; phylum Pseudomonadota; class Gammaproteobacteria; order Moraxellales; family Moraxellaceae; genus Acinetobacter; species Acinetobacter sp. ANC5681. Next base: position 37,057 of record NZ_JAMFKZ010000002.1, on the reverse strand, counting down.
TCTTATTTTTCTGTTCCTAAAGTTATCTGAACATCAGATTCGGGTATTTGACTTTAGAAAAAGAATATTTATTTTACGTAATTCTTATACCTTTACAAAAGCTCTTATTGTTCTAAGAAATTGATTTTTCTATACAAAAAATAATTCTTCATTTTTTTGTATAGGTAAAGTCATGTCTAAAATTTATCAGCTATTTCTTAGCTGTGGTTTTGTAGTAACGGCAGCAAACGCATTTGCGGAAACGAATTATGCTGAACTACAAAAGCAGGTTATCGCAAGTGATGCTGTACTCAATAGCCTACAGCAGTCCGAGCAAGCTTATGAACTCAACCAAAAGTTTGCTGGCAGATTAAATAATCCGACTTTCAATGTGGAGTTGGATAATCTTGGTAATTCCAAATTGAAGGATTTGGATGGTTCAACAATCTTGTTAGGATTGTCACAAGAGATCCCTCTTAGTAATAAACTTTCCTTGAGAAAACAGATTGCGATTTTTCAAGGTGATCGTAATCAGTTCGAAATAGCAAAGCGACAGGCTGAACTCAAAGCAGATTTAAGAATCTGTATGGCGAACTGGTATGTGTCAACTCAACGTGCTGAGGTTTATTCAACAGAAAGCAAGTTGAATGCAAGACAAGCCAATGTTCTTTCGGAAAGGCTCAAGTTTGGGCGAGTCATTCCTTCGGATGCTCAACTCAGTGCAGCACTTTCATCTGAATCAAAATTACGTTATCAAAATGAAGTGAAAAAGGGGCAGTTTCAGAAAAATCTGTGCTCTAAGTTCACATCAAATCTACCAAGTAATGCCTTGGAAGTTCCTCTAAGTTTTAATTTCACAGACAAAATCAGTTTGGCTGAGCAAGAAGCACTTCTGAACTCCAAATTGAAAAAGACACAATTTGAACTCGCCCATAAAGAAGCAATACCTGATATCACTTTGGGTGTTGGGGTCAAAAACTATCAAGAAACCAATGACAAGGTTTTCCAAGTTTCAACGTCAATACCTCTCAATATCTTTAATCGAAATAAGGGCAATATTGCGATTGCTCAAGCAGAGCATACGAAAGCAGAAACACAGTCTGTGTTTGTGAGTCGTAACTCTAAAATTGAATTGGAAAACAAATCTATTGAGGTTTCCAATTTAATTGATGCGATTAAGCAATATGATCAAACCGTTTTGCCCGCAACAAATGAAAGCCTGCGAATTGCAGAGATGGGTTACCAAGCAGGGAAAAACTCTTTACTTGAGTTCAATAACATCAAGCAAATTTGGCTAGACAAACATCTTGCTCGATTCGATTTGTGGTTGGCTTTGCAGATAGAAATTGCAGAAGTCGAGCGCAACTACATTACTCATTTAGATCAAGAATAAGGGCAAGTATATGAATAAACAAACCAATACATTGATTGCAACTGGTGTCGTTGCCTTACTTATTGTCTTATGTGCTATTGCTTGGTACAAAACTGGTAATAAGACACAAGCGAGTGGACATGGTGAGGTCGCCGAAGAAAAAGTAGCTGTAGCTGGAGATGAGAAAGGACCACACGGTGGTCGTTTGTATCGAGATGGAGATTTCTCTGCTGAGGTTAAGATATTTGAAGAAGGAGTGGAACCACACCTCCGTGTTTATGGGTATTTGAAAGATAAGCCACTTAAACCTGAAGACTTAAAAGCGAATATTTACATTAAGCGTTTAGATGCTGAGCAGAATATTCAATTTAAACCAGAGAGTGATTACTTGATTGGAAATGAAATTGTCTATGAGCCACATTCGTTTCTAATGGTTGTAAATGTCGATTATCAAGGAAAAAAACATACTTGGAAGTGGGATACGAAAGAAGGTCGTGTCACCATGTTAGACAGTAGTATTAAGAGCAGTGGTTTAGAGCTTTTAAAAGTTGAATCCATGATGTTTGAAAATGCTTTAGAGTTAAAGGGAGAATTGAAGTTCCCTGATAATTTTGAAAGTTTTATCACACCGAAAGCAAGTGGAACACTCATCAAAACATATCGCACGATTGGCGATAAAGTAAGTCAAGGTGATTTATTAGCTACAGTACAAAGCCAAGACTTGATCCGCTTAAATGCTGAGCGTTCTATTGCAGTAGATAATTTGCAATTTGCACGTAAAAAGATGGAGCAAGAGCGAACGTTATTTCAAAAACGAGTATCGCCTGAAATTGACTACATTAATGCAAAGCGTGAATTTGATGATGCTCAGATTCGTGCCAATGAACTGAACAATTTAATCAGCTCTTATGGTGGTTCAGGCAACGGTACAATTGAAGTTCGGGCTGCGATGTCTGGCACAGTCTTACAAGTGCTAGGGGCAGTTGGATCAAATGTCACACCAGCTTCGCCAATATTTAAAATTGCCAATACATCTCAGTTACTTGCAGTAGTCAATGTTCCTGCGGATAAGCTGAATACAATTAACCCGAATGCTAAGGTGACTGTAAAACCTCAAATTCAATCAGGCACAGAAGAAGCATTGGGGACGATCAAATACATCAGTGATATCATTGATCCAAAAACACGTACTGCTCAAGTCTTTGTTGAAGTTGCCAACCAATTTAAATGGCGTTCAGGTCAATTGATCACCGCACATATTTTTGAAAATCAAAGTTTGAAGCCGATGGTGGTTCGTGAAGATGCTTTACAAAACTTCCGTGATTGGGATGTGGTGTTCATTCGTGTAGGCAATGATTTTGAAGCACGTCCATTAGAGTTGGGTGAAAAATATAACGGGTTTGTTGAAGTTAAGTCAGGCTTAAAAGCAGGTCAGGTTTATGCGGCAGGCAATTCTTATTTATTAAAAGCAGAGCTAGGTAAATCTGGCGCTACTCATGATCATTAAGGGGTAGCACCATGTTTGACCAAATTGTTAAGCTTTCGATTAAGAATCGTTGGCTTGTACTGATCGTCTTCCTATTCGTAGGTGCATTGGGTGTTTATAACTATTTTAAACTACCTATTGATGCTGTTCCTGATATCACAAATGTACAAGTCCAAATCAACAGTGAAGCACAAGGCTTGTCTCCTATGGAGATGGAGTCACAAGTCACTTACCCGATTGAAACAGCTTTGGCAGGTATCCCTAATCTTGAATATACACGTTCTGTGTCGAGATACGGTTTATCTCAGGTCACGGCGATATTTAAGGAGGGGACGGACATCTATTTTGCCCGTCAAATTGTCAATGAAAAATTGCAAGGCGTGACACCAACATTGCCAAGCGGCATATCGACTTCAATGGGTCCTGTTTCCACAGGGCTTGGCGAAATCTTCATGTATACCGTTGAGAATGCCAAGAATAGTCTAAACCCACTTTCACCCACTGAATTAAGAACCTTGCAAGATTGGGTCATTAAACCTCAGCTTCGAAATGTTGAGGGTGTGAATGAAATCAATACCATTGGTGGTTATCTTAAACAATTTGTTGTTCAACCTGATTATGCTTATTTGCGTAGCATAGGGTTGGATCAGAAAGCTATTTTAGAGGCGATCTCTAAGAACAGCATGAACAAAGGTTCAGGGTACATTGAGAAAAATGGTGAGCAGTATTTAATCCGTTCTGATTCTCAAATTAACTCGATTGAACAAATCCAAAATATTCCGATCACGACGAGTAATGGTTATATCCTCAGATTGAAAGATGTTGCCAAAATATCGATTGGTCATGAATTACGGACAGGTGCTGCGACCAAAGATGGGCAAGAAATTGTACTGGGTACGGCATTCATGCTTATTGGCGAAAACTCTCGAAATGTTGCTCATGCTGTAGATCAAAAGCTACAACAGGTTCAAAAGTCGCTACCTGAAGGTGTTGAAGCTAAAGCAGTTTACAACCGAACAACTTTAGTTGATGCAACGATTCAAACAGTGAAGAAGAATTTACTTGAAGGTGCAATTCTGGTCATTGTGGTGCTTTTCATATTCTTAGGTCATTTCCGTGCAGCTCTGATTACTGCGATGGTGATTCCGTTATCCATGTTGATGACAATCACAGGCATGGTCAACCAAAAGATCAGTGCCAATTTAATGAGTTTAGGTGCACTCGATTTCGGAATTATTGTTGATGGTGCTGTGGTTATTGTCGAGGCATCTCTCGCTAAATTAGCCATGAAGCAAAAAGAGTTAGGACGTATTCTGACTCAAAAAGAACGCTTTACGACTGTATTTGAAGCAACAAAGGAATCTCGAAAAGCGATTCTTTATGGTCAATTGATCATTATTTTGGTTTATCTACCAGTGATGACTTTGACTGGTGTTGAAGGCAAGATGTTTACACCAATGGCTGCAACGGTTGTTATGGCTTTAGTTGGCGCAATGATTCTTTCAATTACCTTTGTCCCTGCAATGGTGGCATTAGTTACTACAGGTGAAATTAAAGAAGAAGAGTCAAAAATTGTTCATTTTGTTAAGAAGTTTTATAGCCCAATTTTAGATTGGTCTTTAAATCACAGATATCTACTGATCGCCTTTGTCTCAATATTTTTTATATTCAGTGCAAGCCTTTCAACTCGTTTAGGTTCAGAATTTATACCTTCTTTAGATGAGGGGGATGTGGCATTACATGCTTTGCGTATCCCAGGTACTTCATTAACTCAAGCCGTTGAAATGCAATACACGCTTGAAAAAGAAATTGTGAAAATTCCTGAAGTTCAGACCATGTTTGCCAAAGTTGGAACAGCAGAAATCGCCACTGACCCAGTTCCACCCAATGTGGCTGATAACTTTGTCATGTTGAAGCCACGTAGCGAGTGGCCAAATCCAAAGAAACCAAAAGCGGAAGTCGTTGCAGATATTGAACGAGTAGCTAAAGGTGTTTATGGAAATAATTACGAGTTCACTCAGCCGATTCAAATGCGCTTTAACGAACTTATTTCAGGTGTCCGTACCGATGTTGCTGTGAAAATATATGGTGATGATCTAGGTCAACTACTTGAATCAGCAAACGCTGCCGCTAAAATTTTAGAGGGAGTGAATGGTACTGCTGACTTGAAAGTTGAACAGATGACGGGTTTACCCATGGTATCTGTCGAGCTGAAAAAAGACATGATTGCCAACTATGGGCTTGATGCTGAGGATGTACAGCAACAGGTTTCTAGCCTCATCACTGGTGAGACAGCAGGTAAGGTATTTGAAGGTGATCGAAAGTTCGATATTGTTGTTCGAATGGATCAAAACTCTGTCACAGACTTAGAAAAACTCTATCAAGTTCCTGTGAATCTGCCTGATGGTTCAAGTGTACTTTTATCAGAATTGATCGAGTTAAAAAATGTTCAAGGACCAAACCAAATTTCTCGTGAGAATGGTAAGCGTCGTATCGTCATCACAGCAAATGTCCGTGGTACAGATATTGGTAGTTACATTGCAGAAGCACAATCTAAGCTGAATGCAGATTTTAAATTACCAGAGGGTTACTGGCTGACTTGGGGCGGTACCTTTGAACAGATGGAGTCTGCATCGAATCGACTCATGGTTGTTGTTCCAATCGCTTTAATTCTGATCTTTGCCATGATCTACATGGCTTTAGGTAATGTTAGAAACAGTGTCTTGGTATTCACAGGCGTACCATTTGCACTAACAGGCGGTGTGATTGCTTTAGCTTTACGGGATATTCCATTCTCAATTTCTGCTGCCGTCGGCTTTATCGCATTGTCAGGTGTGGCTGTGCTGAATGGCTTAGTTCTTGTTTCTGCCATTCAAAGGCTTCGAATGCAAGGGGAAAGTGTCGTTGATGCGGTGAGACATGGTGCAATGGAACGACTGCGCCCTGTTTTGATTACAGCTTTAGTGGCTTCTTTAGGCTTTATTCCAATGGCTTTAAACGTAGGTATTGGTTCTGAAGTTCAACGTCCAATTGCAACTGTCGTTATTGGTGGGATTATTTCATCAACCTTACTGACTTTGATTATTTTGCCGACCTTATATGTGTGGTTTAACCAAGGTCGGTCAAGAAAATCAAACGATGCCGCTGAACAGGTTGTTTAGAGGCATCGTTAATGACAAATATATTGCGAGATAAACAAAGTAAATTTGTGATGATGTGGCTAGTCTGCATGATCAGTCTCGCTTTATGTTTGCACTTTAATGAGCATGTAACTGAAAAGGAATTTCAGAGACACGTTTCAATTGATGCAATTCATTCGCACCATCATGAGGTCAGTCAACAACATTCACATGGTCATCAGGATAACTACTATGAACATTTTGTTGGCTATGACGAACTTAAATCGATTGCTTTAGCTCATCTCTTAAAAGGGATTTCGATTCTAGATTGGTCAAAAGAATATGTTTATCTGATGGTGAGTCGTATTTTTAAACCGCCCAAAAAGTTAATGGATTTTCAATTCATTTTAAATTTTGGAGTTTGATATACATGCAAATTATTGCTTCACACATTGTGAAATTAAGTGCTTACATAAAGCTATTACTTGCTTTATTCATTACATTGGCAAGTCCTACACTTTTTGCTCATGGAGTAGCAGAAGGTGATAAGGGCTATATTCAAGAAATTTATGGTGTTCATGTCATTCCATTCATCTATTTGGGTGCGAAGCATATGGTCACTGGATATGACCATTTACTATTTCTTGTTGGCATTATCTTCTTCTTATACCGAATGAAAGATATCGGCTTGTACGTCAGCCTATTTGCACTTGGGCATTCGATTACGATGCTGGTGGGTGTTTATTACAATATCTCGATAAACGCCTACATCATTGATGCAATCATAGGTTTTTCAATCGTTTATAAGGCTCTTGATAACTTAGGGGCTTATCAGCGTTGGTTTGGTTTTCAACCAAACACGAAAATAGCGACTTTAATTTTTGGTCTGATTCATGGTTTTGGACTCGCAGTAAAAATTCAGGAATATGAAGTTCCGAGTGATGGGCTGTTGGCAAATTTAATCTCATTCAATATTGGGGTTGAACTAGGTCAGTTTATGGCGCTGTGCATCATCTTGTTATTGATGACGTTTTGGAGAAAGACACCGTATTTCTTTAAAACTGCCTATCAAAGCAATGTCTTCCTCATGTTCCTCGGTTTTTTACTTGTTGGCTATCAACTTACTGGCTTCATTACTCAATAAGGATCTAAATTATGTATAACGCTGAAATTCCAAAAGATATCGAATTACCTTCATCAAGAAAGTTAATTAAATCAACAGCGATAGCTGCCGTTAGTGCTGTGGTCGTGTTGGTTACCTGTGTCATGCCTGCGGAGTATGCGATTGACCCGACGGGTATAGGTAAAGTGCTTGGCTTAACGAAAATGGGTGAAATCAAACAATCACTCGCTCAAGAATCAGTGAATGGTCTCAATGCTGAGCAGACAGTGAATAGTGCTGAACAAATATCAGTAGAAACTCCAACTCAAACGGCAATTGATACTGTTGAAATGACCATGCCTGCGATTAATAAAGAGAGCATTAGTATTGAGTTAAAACCTGGGCAGGCAACAGAGGTAAAACTAACGATGCCACAAAGTGCAAGTGTCAACTTTGATTGGAAAGCTGTAGGAGGTGGTCTTAACTATGATACTCATGGTGATCCCGTAAATGCCCCTAAAGGGTTCTATCATGGCTATGGAAAAGGCAAGAATGAGACAACTCAACAAGGTGTCTTAAAAGCAGCTTTTGATGGTAAACATGGTTGGTTCTGGCGTAACCGTACAGAAAATCCAGTGACTGTAACTCTACTTGTAGAAGGACAGTTTAGTGAAATGAAGAAAGTCTTTTAAGCTTTAATCAATCTCCTTGGAATAGTCTTCCAAGGAGATTTAATCGTTATAGATGTCAGATTCTAAAAAGGAATCCATAAAATGCTAGAAGTACTAAAAAATACCACATATCGGCATTTGTTCTTGGCCCAAGCGATTGCACTCATTGGAACAGGGTTAGTCACGATCGCCCTAGCTTTACAGGCATACGATATTGCCAAGGGAGAAGCTGCTCAAGTTCTTGGTATTGCTTTGGCAATTAAGATGATTGCTTATATCGGTGTAGCACCTATAGCATCAGCATTTGCAGAGCGCTTACCAAGAAAACAGGTATTGGCTGGATTAGATATTATCCGAGCATTAACAGCTTTGTGCCTACCATTTGTGACACAAATCTGGCAAATCTATATTCTCATTTTTATTCTGCAATCTGCATCTGCTGCATTTACGCCAACATTTCAGGCAATGATTCCAGATGTTCTGCCTGAAGAAGAAGACTATACCAATGCTTTGTCATTGTCTCGATTAGCCTATGATTTAGAAAACATTATCAGCCCAATGTTGGCAGGCTTTCTACTTACTCTGATGAGTTATCACAATCTGTTCTTAGGAACAGTATTAGGTTTTATCGGTTCTGCTTTGTTTGTGGTAAGTGCAAAATTACCAGTCGCCAAAGTGCCTGAGTTTAGAGGTGTTTATAGCCGTATAAATCAGGGAGCTAAAATTTATTTTAATACGCCGAGACTTAAGGCGTTGCTTGCTTTAAATCTAGCTATTGCTTCGGCGAGTGCTGTTGTGATTGTAAATACTGTTGTATTGGTGCAATCGACATTTAAACTTACCGAAAATGCAACGACATGGGCATTTGGTCTTTTTGGACTTGGGTCAATGTTATCTGCTTTTGTTTTACCAAAGATATTGGATAAATTTCCTGATCGCTCTGTTATGTTGACGGGAACAACAATTCTTGTCATTGGACTATTCAGTGGTTCTTTGATTACATCTTATAATGGTTTGTTAACACTTTGGTTTGTCCTTGGTATTGGATATTCGGTTTCACAAACACCTACAGGTCGCTTGATTCGCAAGTCTGCATCAAGTGAGAATAGAACATCATTGTTTGCTGCCCAATTTGCTTTCTCTCATGCTTGTTGGCTGATCACTTATCCATTGGTTGGATGGCTAAGCACCAACATCGGAACTTTACAGACTTTTATTCCTATGGCAGTTATTGCCGTTGTTGCTCTCATTCTCGCATTACGCTTATGGACAACTAAAGATGATGGTGTTTTGGTACATAGCCATGATGATTTACCCGCAGACCATGAACATGTGATTCAGCATCAAATCAATGGTGTGCATGTGCATGAATATATGATTGATGACTACCATCAAAAATGGCCTAAATAATTCTTTTCGACTAATGGCTTAGAAGTAACCCGTTTATTTGTTGTACAATTTCAAACTTGTTTTATCATTCAATAAAAAAGGGAAACAATATGAAAAAACTAATCTTGGTATGTTTAATGGGGCTTGCGGTAACAAATGCTTTTGCTCATTCAGGTGGTACTGATTCTTCAGGCTGCCATACGAATAGCAAGACAGGGGATCGTCACTGCCATTAATGGTATAAAAAAGGAAGCTAAGCTTCCTTTTTTATTAAAAATTATAAATTTATGCACCTATATACAAAATCAAGCCACAGAATGCCGAAGCAAAAATGACATACATGACTTTGACTTCAAAATGGAACAAGGCGATGAATGCTGCAATCGCAATAACCATTGCTTCATAGTTGAATGGATGGTCGAATCCATTTGGCCATAAAACGTGGTAACTGAAGAAAAGTGCAAGATTTAAAATTACACCAACAACAGCGGCAGTGATTGCCGTCAAAGGTGCAGTAAATTTTAATTCATTGTGAGTTGATTCAATCACTGGAGCACCAGCTAGAATAAAAATGAAAGAAAACAGGAAAGTAAACCAAGTCACAATCACAGCACCCAATGCACCTGCCAAGAACAGATGATCATTGCCTAACAGAGCATGATTAAAGCCACCTAAGAATCCTACAAATGCAACAACCATGATCAGGGGACCTGGGGTGCTTTCTCCAAGGGCTAAACCATCAATCATTTGTGTTGGACTCAACCAACTATAAAAATTAACGGCACCTTGATAAACATAAGGTAATACTGCATAAGCTCCACCGAATGTGAGCAGCGCTGCTTTGGTAAAGAACCAAGCCATTTGTGTATAGGCATGATCCCAACCAAGCGTTAGAGCCAAACTGATAATTGGGATAAACCATAGAATTGCACCGATAAATAATATTTTCCCTAAGTGCTTCCAACTAAATATGGCATGTTCAGGGGTTGGTGTATCATCATCAATTAATGCAGGACCATAATCTTTTTTACCTTGTTGGTGTGAGCCACCACCTGTAAAAACGCTTGGATATTTTTTACTTGCCAAATATCCAATGATCGCAGCCGTTAGAACGATTAAGGGGAATGGTAGGTTAAAGAAGAATATAGCGATGAATGCAAGTGCAGCGATTGCCCATAAAAACTTATTCTTTAATGATCGGCTACCAATCCGATATGTCGCATGAAAAACGATAGCAACAACAGCAGGTTTAATTCCATAAAAAAGCCCTGCAATAATAGGAACATCACCAAATTTTACATAAACCCATGACAGACCAATCAGGATAAATAGAGAGGGTAATACAAATAGAATTCCTGCAACTAATCCACCAACGGTTCTATGCATCAACCAGCCGATATAGGTTGCTAATTGTTGTGCTTCAGGCCCAGGCAGTAACATGCAGTAGTTGAGAGCATGTAAAAAACGTTTTTCAGAAATCCAGCGTTTTTGTTCAACGAGTTCTTGGTGCATAACAGCGATTTGCCCCGCTGGTCCACCAAAACTAATAAACCCCAATTTAAGCCAAAACAGAAATGCTTGCCAAAATGAAATAGGCTGTATTTCTTGCTCTGACTTGATAACAAGTTCTTGTTCCATGATTATTCTCTTGAGAGGTTGGCATATAAGCCATCAAAAATATGATTGGATAATTCAAATAGCTGGTCATCATTACTAATTTGACTGCGAATACCTTGGATAACTTTTTCAATACCTAATGCTTCAGGAGGTTCAATCCCCCCGATATCAAGGTAATGGACAATTTCAGCGATTTTCTTTAATGCAGGTGTTTCTAAATTAAAACTATGTAAAAGAACCTCGAAAGTCACCCAATGATTGATGTGGCTGAAAGTTGCACCATCAAAATCGAATCCTAATGCTTCTTGTGGGCAGTCACTCGGTGTTTCTAACCAAATGAATGTTGGTGAAGTATCAATAAATGTCTTGATTAACCACGCAGAAGCTAGACGATCAATCCAAGGTCTTTTGCGAGTTGCCCAAATTCTGTTTTGATAATTCGTTTTATCTAGAGGTTGAATATGGGCTTGTATTGCTTGAGGTTCATTCACTTCACCAAGACGTGCAATTGAAAGTTCTAAAGAGGAAAGCTCATTTAAAACCTGTGCTTGAGTCTCATCAGGGTAATAGTCAATTTCTACGAGTGCATCGATACTTTTTCTCAGTTTACGAACTTGCTTGAGCAACTCTTTCTTTTCATCTTTAGTCTGACGATCTCTTAACTCAGAGAGTTGTTTATAGAGAGTGTCGTATTCTTCTTTTCGATTGAAGAAAGGAGCTAATTCAAGGTTTATAGGCTGGTCTGCGTGAAATACATAAGCAGTTCCTTGTTCTGAGATAACATCATTAGCAATAGGTTCAAACTTTTCGCTATGGGAAATAGGGAGTAAGTAGACCCCATCTCTTAAAATTGCTGCGCCACTTGCTTTGAGAGATCGCCAGACTCTCATCCGAGTGGTTGTGTTCTGCGTAGGCAATGAGGATATGAGTAAGGATATTTTCATGTAATATACTCAACTTATTTGTTTAATATATTACATTTAAAAATTAAAAGTACAAATACAAAGAAGTGATTTCTTATATCAAAAACAATACTAAGATGAAGGTGATAAAGAGAAATATATATCTACACAATTTTTAACGCTTAAAATTTTGATCTAGTTTTAGTGTTGAACGGATAACGGATTATTTGTGGATAACTTGAGACATATCAACAATCAATAAATATACTTGCTAAATTTGTTATAATTGTCCTAATTGAGGATTTCTACTCTATTCTTTACTACCAAATTCTAAGCAGTGTTGAAAGAATTGTTTTTAGCGATAGATATATTTTAGGTTTTTAGACCTGTTAATGCAGGATACGAGTAACAGCTAAAATGAAATACCAACCACCGTATAAGATTAGTTCTAAAATTATTCATTTAATCTCGCAGATTAGTGAAGCTTTAGGACGTTTGACGGTACTTGTACAGATTCAAGATGAACTGAAACTTAGAAAAGCCAATCGAATCAGAACGATTCAAGGTTCACTTGCGATTGAGGGAAATACCCTCAGTGAAGAACAGATCACAGCAATTTTAAATGGTAAACCTGTTATTGCCCCACCTAAAGAAATTCAAGAAGTACGTAACGCCATTAAAGCCTATGAACAGTTCCAGCAATGGCAGCCAGCTCGTGAACAGGATCTATTAAAGGCTCACCAAGTTTTAATGGCTGGATTGATTGATGAGGTTGGACAGTACCGTCAAGGTGGTGTTGGCGTGATGTCTGGTGATCAAGTTGTCCATTTGGCTCCGCCAGCAAGCCAAGTTGTACGCTTAATGAATGATTTATTGCAATGGTTAGAACAAAGTGATGAACATCCGCTAATAACCAGTTCCGTATTTCATTATGAATTTGAATTTATCCATCCCTTTGCTGATGGTAATGGTCGGATGGGACGACTTTGGCAAACTTTAATCCTCACCAAGTGGAATGCAATTTTTGCCAATATTCCCGTTGAAAGTCTGATTTATCAAAATCAAAAAGCTTATTACGATGCTTTACAGGCAAGTACACATCAGACTGATTCTGCACCCTTTATAGAATTTATTTTACAGATGATTTTTGATGCTATTCAAAGCTCATCAACCACCGATCAAGTCACCGTACATGATACCGATCAAGCTATCGTACAAGATGGCGATCATGTTCAACGTCTTGTTTCGGCCATGGGGAAAAAAGAATATAGTTTGACAGAACTGATGTCTTTACTAGGTTTGTCCCATCGTCAAACCTTTCAGCAGAATTATCTGAATCCAGCGATAGAGGCAGGGTTGATTGAACGTACCATTCCAGACAAGCTAAAAAGTCCAAAGCAAAGATATAGATTGAGTGTATAAAACTAGATGGCTCAAACCCATATGAGCGACTGGATGACCCACTATGCCTATACAACGCTAAATCTGCTACAATTGCGCCAATTTTGAATTCCCACTTTTTCGGTTATGTACACATTTGGAATTGTGTACATAATTGTGTACATAATGTAGATTTTTCTCATGTTTAAAGACGAATTAACTAGACAGGTAAAGGCTCGTAGGACTTTTGCTATCATTTCCCACCCCGATGCGGGTAAAACCACGATGACCGAAAAACTTCTGTTATGGGGTAAAGCTATTCAGGTTGCTGGAATGGTTAAAAGTCGTAAGTCGGATCGTGCTGCGACATCTGACTGGATGGAAATGGAAAAAGAGCGTGGAATCTCGATTACCACGTCTGTGATGCAGTTCCCTTATAAAAACCATACCATTAACTTACTTGATACCCCGGGACATGAAGACTTCTCGGAAGATACCTATCGTACTTTGACTGCTGTTGACTCTGCATTAATGGTGATTGATGGTGCAAAAGGTGTTGAAGAACGTACGATTAAATTGATGGAAGTGTGTCGTATGCGTGACACACCGATCATTTCCTTCGTCAACAAAATGGACCGTGAAATTCGCGAGCCTCTAGAATTGCTTGACGAAATTGAAAATGTTTTAAATATTCGCTGTGTCCCAATTACATGGCCTTTAGGTATGGGGCGTGACTTTGCTGGGGTTTATAACCTACTTGAAAACAAGTTATATGTTTATAAAGCAGGTTTTGGCTCGACGATTACGGACATTGAGGTGCGTGATGGTTATGATCATGCTGATATTCGTGAAAAAGTGGGTGAGTTAGCTTGGGCTTCTTTTGAGGAGTCGCTTGAGTTGGTACAAATGGCAAATGAGCCATTAGACCGTGAGCTGTTTCTGCAAGGCAAGCAAACCCCTGTATTGTTTGGTACAGCGTTGGGTAACTTTGCGGTTGACCATGTACTGGATGCCTTTATCAACTGGGCACCAGAACCGAAAGCACATCCAACACAAGAACGTACAGTAGATGCCAATGAAGAGGGTTTCACTGGTTTTGTTTTTAAAATTCAAGCCAATATGGATCCGAAACATCGTGACCGTATTGCCTTTATGCGTATTTGCTCAGGCAAATATGAAAAAGGTTTGAAAATGAATCATGTGCGTATCGGTAAAGATGTACGTATTAGCGATGCATTAACCTTCCTTGCGGGCGAACGCGAACATTTGGAAGAAGCTTGGCCTGGAGACATTATTGGTTTGCATAACCACGGTACCATCCAGATCGGTGATACATTTACCAGCGGTGAAAAACTTCATTTCACGGGTATTCCACACTTTGCACCTGAAATGTTCCGCCGAGTTCGTTTACGTGATCCTCTTAAATCTAAGCAATTGCAAAAAGGTTTGAAAGAGTTATCTGAAGAAGGTGCAACACAGGTATTTATGCCTCAAATTAGTAATGATTTGATTGTCGGTGCAGTCGGTGTGTTACAGTTTGATGTGGTCGCTTATCGTTTGAAAGAAGAATATAAAGTTGACTGTATTTATGAGCCTGTCAGTGTGCATACGGTACGTTGGGTTCATTGTGATGATGAAAAAATTCTGAATGAGTTCAAGAAAAAAGCGCATGATCAGTTATCGGTAGATGGCGGCGGTCATCTGACTTATCTTGCACCAAGCCGTGTAAACTTGCAGTTAATGCAAGAACGCTGGCCAGATATTCAGTTCCGTAACACGCGAGAACACTAAAAATATACAAAAACAGCTTCTAAATTAGAGGCTGTTTTTAATTGAACGATCTAAAAAAGGAGGATGAGATGAATACTTTAAAACCACTTTTTGCTGTCAGTATAATGATTGGAATGATGGCTTTAACGGCATGCGATCATCCTAAAAAAAATGAGACGGATACAGCTCAAAACAAAAATCAAATATCAACGCATACTGAAAAAGCTGAAGTCCTACCATACCTCAATATGCAAGAAGCCAAAGCGGATTATGCCTTACCGTTCTGTGAAAAGAAGAACTGTATTGATGTCGATATTCAAACCATTAAAACTCAGGATCAATGGCTGAATGCATGGATTGCAAAAAATCAGGCCAATGTGATTCAACAACAAATTGAGCAAAACAAGAATTTAACCTTACAGCAAGCCGTGAATGCTTATGTGAAAAAGTCAGATGAATGGCAAGATAAGTATTCTAAAAATAAAGCGTATGAGCTGCGCTTAACGACACGTATTGCTTCACAGCGTAATCAGTATGTGTTGTTGCAAATTGGCGTTGATACACAGCAAGAAGATATTGCGGTTAAAGATAGATTTTACTTTTTCGTTGCTGATCGTAAGTTACAAAAAAATCTAACCGTACTCGATGTGATACAGAAAAATCAGCAAAATGAATTAAATAATATTATTCAAGCACATTATCAACAATGGATTGAAAAACAAAGTACAGAAGTGAAGAAACAAGTTCCTAAAAAACTGTATTGGGGGCAGGCAGATTGGTTCTTCGATGGGGAAGGAATTGGCTTGCATTATCGTGCCAATGAAATAAGTAAAGATGCACCGCAGTTGGATATTTATTTAAGCACTGAACAAAGCAAACAGATGCTACAACCTGAAATTTATCAGCAAATGTTTTAATCTACTTGCTTGAGTTTCGTATAGAAATTGCATGCGCTTATAGCGGTTTTGCTTTAATTTCGATAGCATTTAGAAATCTTGTGTAATAACAATACTAATAGGTTTTAAATGAAAGCATTTTATAAATATAGCATTCTTGCAGGTGCGATTTTGCTTGCTGCTTGCCAGCCGAAATCAGAGCCGAAAGAATCACAGGATAAACCGACAGATCCACCTGTGGTACAGCAAACTGCTGAGCCAATTCTGCGTGGTGAAACCGTGAAATTGCAGGTAAATTTACCTGAATGTAAGGGCAATACCTGTCCAGATTTCACAGTTGAACGATTACAAAGTAATTTCCCATTTATTGATCAGTTACTGGATCAACAGATTCTCAATCAACTGAGTAAAATGCTCGATGTCGTTGATGCTGATACCGCAGCAGCATCCGTACCCAAAACGGCTGAACAAAAAACAGGTTTAGATACTCAAGCACAAACCTATGCTAATGCTTTTGTAAAAATTGATGAAGAGTTGAAAGCGCTCAGTAGTAGTCATCAAATCAGTCTGATGATTAAGCCTAAAATTTTGCAACCGAAAGGCAAGCTGGCAACTGTAGTGTTAAATAGCAGCAGTTATTTGGGTGGAGCGCATGGTTCAACCTCACAACGTTACTATAACTTTGATTTAGCGAACCAAAAACAGATTCAATTGCATGACCTATTATTACCGAAGCAAAAAGCAACTCTAGACAAACTGGCGCATGAAGCCTTTAAAGTGTGGATTGTCGATTCAAAACTTGCAACTGATCCGAAAGAATATGAACAGGCTTGGCCATTCCAAGTAACAGATAATTTTTTATTGGGTGAGCAGGGATTAATTCTACAATATGGCGAATATGAAATTGGTCCTTATGTCGTCGGTTTACCGCGGTTAGTGATTCCATTTAGTGAATTGCAGGGTGTTTTAAAACCTGAATATTTACCAAAAATTGAAACGCCCGCAGCATCTACGCCTGCTGCAAGTACGCCAAGTCAAAGTTAATGCAACTGTTCGATACCCATACCCATTTTGATGTTGCCGATTTTGATATTGATCGGCAACATCTGGCTGAACAAGCAAAACAGGTTGGGGTCGATGCTTTAGTGTTGATTGGTTTTGTTGAATCCCGATTCGATGAACTGATCCATACCCATCAACAATTACACGCTTGGGAAAATGTGCCATGCTCTTATCTGGCGCCTGGCTTGCATCCATTTTATATCGAACAACATCAGCCAGAACATTTACAGCGACTTGAGCACGTGTTACAGCAGTATGATTGTATGGCAGTGGGTGAAATTGGTTTGGATACCTTTTTAAAACAGCATAAACAGCCCGAACTATTTGCCAAGCAACAATATTATTTTATTGAGCAACTTGCATTGGCAACACAGTATCAAAAGCCTGTGTTATTACATATCCGTAAAGCACATGCAGAAACGCTTGCCATTTTAAAAACACAAAAATTTAAGTTAGGTGGTATTGCTCACGCGTTTAGTGGTGGAGTCGAAGAAGCCAAAGCCTTGGTTAAACTGGGCTTTAAAATCGGGGTGACAGGACAAATCACCAATCCGAATGCCAAGAAACTGCATCAAGTGGTACAGGCGATAGGCAGTGAAAACTTGGTGATCGAAACAGATTGTCCAGATATGACGCCGTTGTGTTGCCAAACTTCGACCGAGCATCGCACCCGTAATACCCCAGTGAACCTACCTTATATTCTAGACAGTTTGGCTCAGACCCTTGACCAGCCTGAGTTGCAGCTGGCTGCACAATTATGGCAAAACTCATTGGTTGCTTTGCATTTAAAATTTTAGAAGAATAAGACAATAATCTCGATAAAAATAAGATAACCAAAAGGGAACACATTCTTTTCTAAACAGGCTTACATTAAAGGAAGAACATCATAATAAATAAATTCGCCAATACTGGGAGGGCAACCGAATGGCCAGATATAGCACAATCAATAGTTTTAATGCCTTACAAACGCTCAGGGTAGGTACAAAATCCTATCAAATCTTTAATCTCCCACAAGCTGCTCAAACATTGGGTAATATTGATCAATTACCGAAGTCACTTAAGGTTTTGCTAGAAAATTTACTCCGTTTTGAAGATCAAAAAAGTGTAAAAGTAGAGCATATTCAGGCCTTAGTCGATTGGCAAAAAAATAGAAGCTCAGATCAGGAAATCCAATATCGACCTGCACGTGTATTGATGCAGGATTTCACAGGTGTTCCAGCAGTGGTCGATCTGGCTGCGATGCGTGCCGCAATGTCTCAAGCAGGCGGTGATCCTAACCTGATCAATCCTTTGTCACCCGTTGATCTGGTCATTGACCATTCAGTGATGGTCGATCATTTTGCCGATAATAATGCCTTTGCTGTGAACGTTGAAATTGAAATGCAGCGCAATGGTGAGCGTTATCAATTCCTGCGTTGGGGACAATCTGCATTTAATAACTTTAGTGTGGTGCCACCCGGCACCGGGATTTGCCACCAAGTCAATTTAGAATACTTAGCGCAAGCGGTCTGGTTGGGAGAAGATGAGGGTCAGGTTTTTGCCTTTCCAGATACGCTGGTCGGAACTGACTCACATACCACCATGATCAATGGATTGGGTGTGTTGGGCTGGGGTGTTGGTGGTATTGAAGCCGAAGCAGCCATGCTCGGGCAGCCTGTATCGATGTTGATTCCAGAAGTGATTGGTTTCAAACTCACAGGCAAGTTGAATGAAGGGATTACTGCGACCGATTTGGTGCTCACGATTACCCAGATGCTGCGCCAAAAAGGCGTAGTGGGTAAATTTGTTGAGTTTTATGGTGATGGTTTGGCTGATTTACCATTGGCTGACCGCGCGACTATTGCCAATATGGCACCTGAATATGGAGCAACTTGTGGTTTCTTCCCGATTGATGATGTGACATTGGGGTATTTAGCCCTAACTGGCCGTAAACAAGAACGTATCGATTTAGTCGAAGCCTATAGTAAACAACAAGGATTATGGCGTAATGCAGGCGATGAACCTGTATTTACCGATACCTTGAGTCTGGATATGAGTACCGTACAAGCCAGTCTGGCTGGGCCAAAACGTCCACAAGATCGGGTTTTGTTGGGCGATGTTCCTAAAACGTTTAACGCCTTGATGGAGCTGAATTTAAAACCTGCGAAAGAGGCCAAAGAACGTTTAGAGAATGAAGGCGGCGGCGGTACGGCTGTTGAAGCCAAGAAAGCGAATTTAGCGCATGAAGAACCTGCTTGTACTATTGATGGAAAATCGTATCCATTGAAGGATGGTGATGTGGTGATTTCCGCGATTACCTCATGTACCAATACCTCCAATCCAAGTGTGATGTTGGCAGCAGGTTTGCTGGCGAAAAAAGCCATTGAAAAAGGTTTACAACGTAAACCGTGGGTGAAAAGTTCATTGGCACCGGGTTCTAAAGTGGTGACCGATTATTTGGCTGCGGCAGGCTTAACGCCGTACTTGGATGAGTTGGGCTATAACTTGGTGGGTTATGGTTGTACTACCTGTATTGGTAACTCAGGGCCTTTGCCTGAACCGATTGAAGAAGCAATTCAGTGCCATGATCTGAATGTGGCTTCGGTACTTTCAGGTAACCGTAACTTTGAAGGGCGTGTTCATCCTTTAGTGAAAACCAATTGGCTGGCGTCACCACCACTTGTTGTAGCCTATGGTTTGGCGGGGAATATTCGGACTGATTTAACCACTCAGCCGATTGGACAAGATCAAAATGGTCAAGATGTCTATTTGAAAGACATTTGGCCAAGTCAGTTTGAAATTGATCAAGTACTGCAAAAAGTGAATACCGACATGTTCCATAAGGAATATGCAGCAGTATTTGATGGTGATGCAACTTGGCAGGCGATTCAGATTCCACAAAGCCAAACTTATGCGTGGCAAGATAACTCGACTTATATTCGCCATCCGCCATTTTTTGAGGAAATTAATCAGCCTCCGAAAGCCATTTGCAATATTGAACAGGCACGCATCTTGGCGGTATTGGGCGATTCAGTCACCACCGATCATATTTCTCCCGCAGGAAATATCAAGAAAGACAGCCCAGCAGGACGCTATTTACAGCAGCAGGGGATTGAGCCGAAAGACTTCAACTCCTACGGTTCTCGACGCGGTAATCATGAAGTGATGATGCGCGGGACCTTTGCCAATATCCGAATCAAGAATGAAATGCTGGGTGGTGAAGAAGGGGGCAATACCATTTTTATTCCAACGGGTGAAAAGCTGGCGATCTATGATGCATCCATGCTGTACCAGCAACAGAAAACACCGTTGGTGATTATTGCAGGTAAGGAGTATGGAACGGGTTCGTCACGAGACTGGGCTGCAAAAGGGACCAATCTCTTAGGCATTAAAGCGGTCATTGCTGAAAGTTTTGAACGGATTCACCGCTCTAATTTGGTCGGCATGGGCGTATTGCCATTGCAGTTTATAGGTGGACAGACCCGTCAATCCTTGAACCTCACTGGCCGTGAAGTACTGTCGATTCATGGATTATCTGATGATATCCAACCACATCAAACGCTAGATATTCAGGTGGTACGAGAAGACGGCAGTCAAGACCAATTCAAAGTGTTATGCCGTATTGATACCTTGAATGAGGTGGAATACTTTAAAGCAGGTGGGATTCTGCATTATGTATTACGCAATTTGATCGCTGCATAACGAAACACACACTTAAATCAAAGATGAAAGCTAGTCTTTCATCTTTTTTTGTTTGAATTTCAAGCATTCAGCGTTAAGGTAATCAGGCCAGATTAAATTGGATAAAGGCTTTGAATCAGTTACCACGCTATGTTTATTATCTCTTGGCTGCGCAGGCATTTAATTTAATTGCTGCTGTTCTGTCTGTTACTGTAGCGGCAATTGTGGGGTTGAAATTAGCGCCGACACAGGCTTTGGCTACGGTTCCGTATGGTTTGCAGTTTTTAGCGATGTTACTGACCACCTTTATTTTTTCTTTTCTAATGAAAAAGCTTGGGCGGCATTTGGTTTTCCAGTTTGGTTGCGTCTGCTTGTTCTTGGCAGGTGTTCTCGGTTATTTGGCCCTACAGCAGCAACAATTCTATTTATTGTGCCTCAGTCATTTTTCACTGGGGTTATTTATCTCCACTGCGAATTTTTATCGCTTTGCTGCCTCTGATCGTTTGGTGACAGATTTAATTCCAAAAGCTACTGCGATGGTGATTTCGGGTGGGGTGATTGCAGCAATTATTGCACCGATGTTGGCAATTCAGTTTCAACAGGTAGCAGGCTTACCCGATTTCACTGCGATCTATTTCATTTTCAGTGTCTTAGCCTTGTTGCTCTCTCCGATCTTGTATCTATGGAACAAAAAATTCCAACGCCAACAGATACAGCAGGTGCTGATTGAACCAACTCAACGTCGCAAACTGCCAAGCACTTTGATTATCGCTGCTGTCATCAGCGGTGCTTTTGCTTACTATATTATGAATGTGATGATGATTATGTCCTCCTTACATCTCAAGGAGCATCATTCATTTCATTATGCTTCGATCTCGATTCAGCTACATGTATTGGCGATGTTTATCCCGTCCTTCTTTGTCTCTAAACTGATTCAACGATGGGGAACGCATACTACGATTTATGTTGGTTTTACTTTGCTGATGCTATCTTCCTTAATTCCAATGTTTGGACAGGTCGGTATCTATATTAATGCTGCCTTGATCGTGTTGGGCGTGGGTTGGAATTTTGCTTATTCAGGCGCATCAACCTTGTTAGCAGGTCTTAACGAACAGCAAAAACATCGTGTCCAAGGCATTAATGAAACAGGAATTGCTTTGTTTGCGACTTTGGGAGCATTTTTACCTGCACCGATTTTGAGTAGCCTCGGATGGATCAATGCAAACCTTTTGGCTTTATGCATGAGCCTAATCGTTTTTATCCTGTTGGTTATTTTAATTCGTCGAGATCAACCATCAAGTAAAGTTTCACTGGACTAACCTAAAACCAGTTAAACACGGTAAAATACTACTTTGACTGAAAATATAGATCACGACTGTTATGACCGATGTTCCTGTAAATGATGAATATGAGCGCCGTTTTGCTGGTGTCGCCAAAATTTATGGAGAAAATGCATTTTCGCATTATGAACACAGTCATGTCATGGTGATTGGGATTGGTGGTGTTGGCAGTTGGGCGGTTGAGGCACTGGCACGTACAGGGATTGGTGAATTGACTTTGGTCGATATGGATGTGGTAGCAGCATCAAATATTAACCGTCAATTGCCAGCGATGAGCTCAACACTCGGACAAGAAAAAATTGAGGTGATGACGGAACGTTGTCGCCAGATCAATCCACGAATGAAGGTCAATGTGATTGATGACTATCTCACACCTGAGAATGTCAAGGAAATCCTGAACCCTGTCCCAACCATCGTTTTAGATTGTATTGATGACGTCAAAGCTAAACTTGCTTTGATGTTACATTGTCGTTTTAACAAAATCCCGTTGATTGTTTCGGGAGGAGCGGGTGGTAAACTTGATCCACTGAAGATTCGTGTCGCAGATTTGTCCAAGACCGAACAAGACCCTATGTTGGCAAAGTTACGCACGCAACTGCGTTCAAAAGGGATTTGTAAAAAACCAAAAGAGAAATTCGGAATCACTTGCGTGTATTCGATTGATAATCCATTTTCCAGTGCAGATGTTTGTCCAAGTGCAGGTTTACGTTGTGGCGGCTATGGTTCTGCGGTGGTGGTGACTTCAAGCTTTGCCATGGTGGCGGTGGCTGAAGTGCTGAAAAAACTAGATGCTAAAAAGCCTAAAACATAATGTTCGTTTAGGCTTTCATTCAGTCTTTTATTAACCAAGACGGTAATAAGTATAAGTGACGTTTTTGTCTTTATAAACGTCATAGCTAGTCTGCTTAAAATCAGAAACCCATTGTGAGCCTGTAAAACCAGCAATATGACCATACACATGTTTTTTGGTGCGATGAATAATATAAATATCACCTGGCATTGGGTTATCAAAAGCAGGGTCAATTTGCTTATAGCCAATCTTTTGTAGCGTTCCACCCCAATCTGAGGCAGCTATAGGATGTTGTGCAATTTTTGCGCCCGCTGTTTGTAATGCGATACGAATTGATTTGGCGCACTTTGCTGAACTGTGAAATGAGGAAACACGAGAAAGTTTATCTGAAAACTTCTGTAAGTTAATTTGCTGCGAATTCTTGGATAATGCGTATGGTGGTGTAGTATCTGCGGGAGTTTCTCTGAGCATAATGACTGCATTTTGAGTCTGTGCATGCATCATCGAATCTAATGAGGGTGCATCATAAATCATAGTTCAATCTCAACCAATCCTAAAACAACTTTGAAACGGTCGCCAAATTCCGTGGCTCGCAGATATTAAGCGATAAATCTTAAAAAAATTTATTTGCAATGTAATAACGTAACTTTTTAAGGGTGTTGTGAGGAACTTGGCGTAAAAATCACATAAATAATCTTTTTATTATCATGAGTTTAGTTGTTAATTAGTTTGAATAAAATGATTTGTAAGATTATATTTCTTTTTTGATTGGAAAATATACGCAAGCACTGATTCAAAGAAACAAAGCTTTGTGATTTGCAAAATAATAAACTATTGTTTATTAAAGTGAAAAATGGAAAGAATAACAAGTGATACGTCCAGCAAAAGCAACAGATATCAAGCAAATAGTATAGTTAATTCAGCCATATATAAAAGATTTTGCACTGAATGTAGAGGGTGAAGCAAAATTCAGTCAGGATATGATTAAGAAATTACTTGAAATGCAAAGCGTTGAATATTTTGTTTTCGAGGAGGAGTTGTCCATTATTGGTGTGATTGCTTATAAACAACCTTCTCATTTGATTCATTTTTTTTTGTTAATCAGAATTCACAACAGCAAGGAATCGGTCGTCAGCTTTGGATGTTTTTAGAAGATAAACTTTCTCAGCAACATTCAAAAATTACTGTGAATTCTAGTTGTTATGCGCAGCCCGTTTATGAAAATTTCGGATTTACAGTCACTTCAACAGTGATTGAAAATGGCGGATTACGCTATATTCCGATGTGTAAACGTTATGCGTAGAACATCAAATTAACTTTGATGTTCTCGAACGTAATCTTCAGTACGTTGCATCGCTGTTTGGATATTGATGATTGCATTTTCAATATCAGCAATGGTTTTGGCATTTCCACCACTGAGAGCCTGACGCCATTTACGTGCGCCTGGTAGATTTTGAAATAAACCTAGAATATGGCGAGTGATAATCGAAAGTGGAGCACCTTCAGCAACGCGTTGATGAATATAAGGCATCATGTGCTGCATGATCTCAAAACGATTAGGTGCTTCCAAATTCCAAAGTTTACCTATCTCCGCCAATAAGTACGGATTATGATATGCCTCACGACCAATCATGACGCCATCAACATGCTGTAAATGTTGTTGTGTTTCTTCAAAGGTCTTGATACCGCCATTAATCTCAATGGTTAGATGTGGGCGTTCTTGCTTTAAACGATAGACATCTTCATAGCGTAATGGTGGAACTTCGCGATTCTCTTTCGGCGATAAGCCC
Source organism: Acinetobacter sp. ANC5681 (assembly GCF_023488045.1). Classification (NCBI taxonomy): domain Bacteria; kingdom Pseudomonadati; phylum Pseudomonadota; class Gammaproteobacteria; order Moraxellales; family Moraxellaceae; genus Acinetobacter; species Acinetobacter sp. ANC5681. The sequence goes on along the minus strand of NZ_JAMFKZ010000002.1, from coordinate 12,732 downwards.
TGCAAGATCGCAATACGTGCATGTACAATAAAATGTGTGCAGCCTGTTGATGCCACCGTATCAACAAAATGCAGCATTTCTTCGTAAGATTGCATGTCATCAATCCCGATACGATGCTTTACAGTTACAGGAATCGATACTGCTTTTTGCATACTATGAATACATTCTGCAACTAAATTGGGTTCAGCCATTAAGCAAGCCCCAATTTTATTGTTTTGCACGCGATCACTTGGACAGCCGACATTGAGATTAACTTCGTTATAACCCCAGTCTTCGGCCATTTTGGTGCAGGTAGCAAGTTCTTGTGGATTTGAGCCGCCGAGTTGTAGCACAATCGGATGCTCTTGCTGATTGAAATCGAGATGCCGATTAGCACCACCGTAAATAATCGCGCCTGTAGTGACCATCTCGGTATACAGCACGACATTGGGATTAAATAAGCGAGCAAAGAAACGATAGTCTTTTGTGGTCCAATCCATCATGGGTGCAACACTGATTCGTGGTGTCTGAGTTTTTTCAATATTCATAAAAAATCATGCCTTTATTCAGTGTTAAACAACCTAATAAAATGATTGAGCGGATTAGAAAATAGACTATTTATGATAAATAGTGGGAAATAAACTTAAAGTAAGAATTCATCACTGATGTATGTCCAAACATTTTTAGGCAAAGCTCAACCCATTGATCTGATCGAACAGACGCTATGACTAAATATTTGGATACATTGAGCGTGAGCATCAAACAACGAAACTCTTCTAGCTTGATTAAGAGATTTCCAATTGCGCGCAATACTACCACAAATATTTAATCTATACATTTCGGACGGTATTGATGCTGCACACTCGTTGGGGTTTTCTTTAAATGCTATTTAGCATCGTTCAGGTGTTAACTCATTGGAATGACTTTAATTCTGTTCATTGTGTCTACAGTGGGCGTATTCTCTATTTTCATCTATTTAATAAGAGTTAATTGGGTTTAAGTTCGTGTTTTGAGATTACTGTCTCAAATTTTAATGTCTTGGTGTGTATAGAAGCCGAACTAGATTACGTGAATGTCTAGAAAATAAATGGTTACTTAAGGGGGATTGCGCATGCTAACTTGCCGACAAGCAACACAATTAATTTCCGAGAAACAGGATAGACCACTTCAGTTTATAGAGCAGAGCAATCTAAAATTACATTTATTTGCTTGTCGTTCTTGTCGCCGTTATGGCAAACAAATCAAAACACTTCGTCAGCTTTCAAAAGCATTGAGCAAATACGAGGGTTAAATGTTATTAAGTATTTGGATTTTAGCTTTAAATCATAAGACTGAAATTTAAAAGATAAAAAATACCAACTATCTGAATAATTGGTATTAGATGCTTTAATTTGAAAATAGATTGTTAATGTAACGTACTTTGATGAGCAAGCTCAATTTGGTTCAGGATATGATGGCTCATATTCTTCGCCATTTCTTCTTTCGCATAGAAAACTTCACCAATATTTTCATCGCGAATAACAGCAGCCTCTTCCTTGCTTTCAGCACAGATCAAGACCTGAATCTCAGGATTCAATTGCTTTGCAATATCGACAATACGATGAATGTCTAAAATATCCATAGGGGAAATAACCAATAAGCGAGCATGCTGAATATGGGCTTGTATGAGTACATAAGGTTCAGTCGCTTCACCGCTTACGGCAGCCATTCCTTGGGCACGCAGTTTTTCAACAATCTCACGATTTTCCTCAGCAATCACGACCTTGATATTCTGTTGCATCAGGTTTTCACTAATGCGGCGTCCTACGCCACCATAGCCAATGATCACCACCTGATCGCGTAAATAAGCTTGATCAACTTCATCTGGAAGCATGGCAAGCGGGTCGCCACTGCGTTCTAATAAGCGAGCTAAATGTGAGCGTTCTCGTATCCAGCGTTGAGCGGGTTCAATCGCTGAAAATACAAATGAATTTAAAGTTATTGAAAATAACGCACCAGCAAGAATCAAGTTTTGTGCATCTGGGGTGAGTAGACCAAGTGACAAGCCCAATGTTGCTAAAATGAATGAAAACTCCCCAATTTGTGCCAAACTAGCGCCTACAGTGAGAGCTGTATTAATTGGGTAGCGGAAGAATAAAACTAAAGCCATTGCTGCTAAAGTCTTACCAATCATGATAATGGCAACGACAACTAAAATATGTAAAGGTTGTTCAATTAAAATTTTTGGGTCGAATAACATTCCCACTGAAACAAAAAATAAGATCGCAAAGATTTCACGCAATGAAAGCGTCTCTTCTTCTGCTCTATGGCTGAAATCAGACTCTTTTACGACCATGCCCGCAAAGAAAGCACCTAATGCCATTGAGACACCAAAGATCGCATAAGAACCATAAGCAATCGAAACGGCAGCAGCAACGACGGTAAGTGTAAATAATTCACGAGAACCTAAACGAGCAACCAATTGCATAATTTTAGGGATTAAGCGCTTCCCAATAATCAGCATGAAGGCGATAAAACCTGTTACTTTCAGTAATGTTAGGCCGATGGTGATCCAAATATTTTGAGAGGTATCCGTTCCAGCTAATGGGTGTCCACCAAGTAGAACAGCTGTTGCAGGTAATAAAACTAAGACCAAGACCATAACAAGATCTTCAACCAAAAGCCAACCCACTGCAATTTTGCCATTGACAGAATCGAGTAAACTACGATCACTCAGTGCTTTGAGTAATACTACGGTACTTGCACACGATAAACTTAAACCAAAAATCAGTGCAGAACCAAAACTCCAGCCCCAAAACATAGATACAGCGGCACCTAAGAGTGTTGCTACAGCGATTTGTAAAATCGCACCGGGCAGGGCGATACGACGAACAAGTAATAAATCATTGAGGGAAAAATGCATCCCTACGCCAAACATTAAGAACATTACCCCGAGTTCGGCAAGTTGATTGGCGAGATGTATATCTGCCACGATACCTGGGGTGTTAGGGCTTATAATAATACCTGCTACCAAATAACCAATTAGTGGTGGTAGACGTAAACGTGCGGCAATATAGCCAAAAATAAGTGCTATACCGAAACCGACGGCAAGTAATATAATTAAATCAACATCATGAGGCATTGAAACTCCTTAATCATTGCGGTTAAGGTACAAATAATTCAGCATAAAACATGCCAAGAAAACAGCGAATAAATTGTAACAAGTAAAATCGGATTTGTTGATGACAATTTTTTTATTTATCAAAAAAAATTATGAAATAGTGATTCATTTTATTTTAGCTAAAACATTTTTTTTGCAAAAAAAACGACTTCAGTTGAAGTCGTTTTTTTAAGAAAACTAAAATTATTTAATTTTAGCTTCTTTGAAGATTACGTGTTGACGGATTTTTGGATCAAATTTTTTGATTTCCATTTTTTCCGGCATAGTACGTTTGTTCTTAGTAGTGGTATAGAAATAACCTGTACCAGCTGTAGAAACGAGGCGGATTTTATCACGCATTGTTCAGACTCCTTAGATCTTTTGACCTTGAGCACGGAGATCAGCAACAACTTTCTCAATACCCAATTTATCAATAATACGCATACCTTTAGTGGTTAAACGAAGACGTACAAAACGCTTTTCGCTTTCTAACCAAAAACGGTGGTGGTGCAGGTTCGGCTCGAACCGGCGTTTGGTTTTGTTGTTTGCGTGCGATACGTTGTTACCAACGATAGGACGCTTGCCGGTAACTTGGCAAACCTTAGACATGGTGAACTCCATTGCTAGTTTATATAGCACCGTTTCGTGCAACTAGCCATTCAAGTAAACGGATGAAATCATTCAAGGGGCGTTTTATACCAAAAATACGATTAAAAGACAAGCGAATTTGGTAAAAACAGGGCATGATCTAGTGTGATAGATCATGCCTTGATCAGCTTAACGGAATAGTGTTTTCAAAAGCAGTTTATGCGTTGGTTTGTTGTACGGCGGCAGAATGAATTTTAAACTATAAAGTTTAGGGTTAACAGGGTTAGACATCACTGAACGTTCGTTAGAGAAGCTGAAGAAGCCTTCTTTACCATGATATTTGCCCATACCCGATGCACCTATACCACCAAATGGTAGATCATCTTGCGCTACATGAGTGAGGGTTTGGTTAATACCAAAATGTCCAGAATGGGTACGTCCTGCAACATAATCAGCACGAGCCATATCAATATCAAAATAGTAGAATGCGAGTGGACGTGGTCGACTATTGATAAATTGAAGTGCATCTTCAATATGTTCATATTCTAGAATAGGAAGAATTGGACCAAAGATCTCATTCTTCATAATTTCCATTTCTGTGGTTACACCTGTGAGTAACGTTGGTGCAATTTTACGAACTTCAGTTAAAGATTCTTTCTTGCTGTTTAACTCGATGATCGTCGCACCTTGATCACGTGCATCTTCTAAATAGCCTTGAAGACGATTGTATTGTTTGTCATTTACAATTGACGTGTAATCTTTATTGTCACGTAGCGTTGGGTACATCGTATTCACAAAGTCGTTATAGTGCTTGGTGAATTCTGCCGTTTTGCCTTTAGGTAGGAACATGTAATCAGGTGCAACGCAAGTTTGACCTGCATTCCAAAGTTTACCTACCGCAATACGTTGTGCCACATCACGAATATTCATTGCCGAATGTACAAGAGCAGGCGATTTTCCACCTAGCTCTAAAATCACAGGGACTAAGTTCTGTGATGCTGCTGCCATCACGGTTTTACCGACAGACGTTGAACCTGTGAAAATTAATTTATCAAATGCTAAATGACTAAAGGCATCTGAAATCGCACCGCCACCATTGATAACACTCACAAGTTCCTGAGGAAATACTTCTGCAAGTGCATTTTCTAATACAGCACCAAACTGAGAAGATGCACTCGAAATCTTGATCATGGCATGATTGCCTGCAGCGATTGCGCAGATCAATGGGCCAACTGAAAGTAATAATGGATAGTTCCATGGTGCAATAATACCAATCACACCTAATGGTTGATATTGTACCCAGCCTTTTGCAGGTTGGTGTAACATACTGATATGGCGCTTAGAGGGCTTCATCCACTCAGTTAAGTTCTTGCTATAGTATTTGATATGTTCTAAACATGTTAGAACTTCGCCAATTTTGGTTTCCATAATGGCACGATTGCCATAATCTTGACTAATTGCGTTAGCAAATTGATCTTGATATTTTACCAAGATATTTTTAAGTCGAGCTAAGCGTTCAATACGTTCTTTGGCGCTTGGCACAGGATGGCGTTGGTAAGCTGCTTTTTGCTGTTCAAGCAAATCATGTAGCCGTTTCACATCAACATAAGGTGTCATAGCGGTTGTTTTTGTTTGACTGTTCATAGGAGTGGACCAAAAGAAAGCTTATTATTTTTTAATTTTTAGAGTAAATACTCTAAAGTGTCAAGTCGCTTTATAGGTTTGTTTTATAACCTATTGATAATGTTATAGATGGTTAAACTCAATGTCTCACGCTAAACCGAATAAAACAAAAGATAGAATTCTGCATATCAGTTTGCAGTTGTTTAATGAGCGTGGAGAACGTTCGGTCACAACCAATCATATTGCTGCTGAACTCGGAATTAGCCCAGGCAATCTGTACTATCACTTCCGTAATAAACAGGAAATTATTAAAGAATTAGCACAGCAATATCAGGCTGAAACCTTGGAGATGTTGGCCTTGCCAACGGATCGACCTTTAAATGCCAATGATAAAATTAGTTATTTCCAAGTTTTGAGTAATCAGTTGTGGGCTTATCGCTTTATTCACCGTGATGTCTATCATCTTGTTGAAAATAATGAAGACTTCAGAAAAATATATCCTCGTTTTGCAGGGCAGGTGATGCAGCAAGGGCAAAAAATTTATCGTGCCTTTGTCGATGCCGGTTTGATGAAGATGACTGATTCAGAAATTGAAGCTTTGATTATCAACTTGTGGATCGTGTTGACCAACTGGACTAATTTCCTGTACATGTCGGGTCATATTAGTGATAACAATCGTTTAGAAGAAAAATGGGTATGGCAAGCTTTACGACAAATGGTATTTTTGGAAGGTCCTTATTTAATGGGCGAAAGTCGTCAAACTTATGAACAATTATTGAAATCTTTGGGGCCATCGGACTTATTTGCTAGTTTATCTAATCTTAAAAATGATGATGATGAATAAGTAGGTATTTAGTCATAGGCAAAAAAGAGCTAGAATGCTCGGCTTGATTTTTAATTTTGATTCCAATAAGTGATATTAACCACATGAACACGACGACCGCCCACACTGCACGATTATTGATTACTTGCGAAGACAAGCCGGGAATCGTGCAAGCCGTATCGAGCTTTTTGTATCATCAGGGAGCAAATATTACCGCACTTGATCAGTATGCTACAGAAGCTCAAGGCGGACGTTATTTCATGCGTGTTGAGTTTGAACTTGATCATTTGCATTCTCGTAAAGAAGCATTGATGCAAACCTTTGCTGCCAACGTTGCTGAACGTTATGAAATGCAATGGAAACTCACTTTTGTGGGTGAGTTAAAGAAAGTGGGTATTCTGGTTTCTAAAGTGGACCACGCTTTATTGGAATTGTTATGGCGCCATGCACGTGGCTCATTGCCATGTGAAATTACCCAAGTCATCTCAAACCATCCAGATTTGCGTGAATCGGTTGAAAACTTTGGTATCCCATTCCATGTTGTACCAGTCAATAAAGACAATAAAGCTGAAGCTTATGCGCAAATTGATGAAATGATGCAGGGCAATGATCTATTGATCTTGGCGCGTTATATGCAGATTTTGAGTGAAGACTTTGTTGCCAAGTGGGAAATGAAGATTATCAATATTCACCATTCATTCTTACCTGCTTTCGTAGGTGCAAATCCTTATAAGCAAGCGTATGAGAAAGGGGTGAAGTTGATTGGTGCAACAGCACATTACGTGACTGCTGATCTCGATCAAGGTCCAATTATTGAACAAGATGTTGAACGTGTTAGCCACGATTACAATGTAGAACAGTTACGTGAGTTAGGCGAAGACGTTGAGCGTAATGTATTGGCTCGCGCTGTAAAATGGCATTTGGAAGATCGTATTATTGTAGATGGTAATAAAACGGTTGTTTTCTAAACCAAATAGATTTTTAAAAAAGCATGCTTTAAAGCATGCTTTTTTAAAACCAACAATGCTATGTTATAACATTTTATTTTAATAAATGTAAATTGATCAATCAATTAAAAGATGTTCACAAAAAAATAGTTGCAAATGAAAACACTTCTCATTTATTATTGCGCCACTTTAATTGTTCTATCCGATGACTGAAATCGTTTTTCACTTTGTAAAGATTTCACCATCTATTAGGTACTTAGATTCTTATGAGTCAATCTCCTGCGATATTGAATATGCCACACTCGATGAAAAAGAAGATCATCACTGCACTTGTAGCGGTTCTGATTGGACATGCAGGAGTTCTGTGGGCAGTTAGCCACATGAAGCCAATTGAGTTAAAACCAATTGAGAAAAAGCCACTCAAGGTTAAGTTTGTTAAAATTACGGAACCACCTAAACCAGAACCACCTAAGCCGAAAGAAAAGCCAAAACCTGAACCTAAAAAGGAAGTGAAAGAAGTAAAAGTGATTGATAAGCCTTTACCTCCACCACCGAAAAAAGTTGAAAAAGTACAACAGGTCAAAGCAGAAACACCAAAAAAAATAGTGCAAAAGACTGAACCTAAAGTCGAATCCAAAGTTGAAACGAAGGTTGTTAGTACAACTGTGACAGAAAAGCCAGTGGAAAAACCACAGCCTGTTGTACAACCAGAGGCGCCTAAAGCACAGCCAGCTGCTGATTCTTCACCAAAACGAGTTTCTATAGGGGGGACAGGTATTCAATGGAGTAGATCTCCAAGAGTATCATTTACTCCGAAAGATTTAGAAAATCAGACACGCTTAATTACGATCTATATCGAGGCAGATGAAAAAGGTAAAGTAACCAATGCTCGAATTACTCGTAGTAGTGGTTTACCGAGTCTTGATGAAAAGGCTTTACGCGCTGTTAGAAGTTCAAAGTTTAAACCGTATATGGAAAATGGTATTGCTTATCCAATCAAAACAGAGCAACCGTTTGAATTTAATCCTTAATAAATTTGCGTCCTAGTGACAGATTAAATCAGGAGTTCGTATATGAACTTTTCAGTTTATTGGCAACATGCAGATGCAGTGAGTAAAACCCTGTATTTCATCCTTTTAGCAATGTCGATTGCGACATGGACTATTTTCATTCTACGTCTATTAGGAACACGCCAATTAAAACAACAGGCTTACAGTCAACTTGTTCAAGCTTTGGCTCAGCTTAAATCTAAGTTACAACCTTTGACCTTTGAACAGCGTAAGGCGGTTGCGGAACAGGCATTGCTTCGCCAGATTTCTGCTGAAAAGTCACAGGCAGAAAAAGGTGTTTCTGTTCTTGGAACAATTGCTTCGCTTGCGCCATTTGTGGGTTTGTTTGGGACTGTTTGGGGTATTTTCCATGCACTTGTCGCTGTAGGTACGAGCGGTCAGGCGGGTTTAGCCCAAGTTGCAACTCCTGTTGGTGAAGCATTGATCATGACTGGCTTGGGTTTATCTGTGGCGATTCCTGCGGTATTGGCTTACAACATTTGTGTACGTTTCAATCGTGGTTTAGCACATGATTTACAAGATCAAGCACATAGCTTGTTAATCGATACGATGTTGCAGCAAGAAACACCTGCAAAGACAGAAACTAAAGCGACTCAACAAAGTTTAGTTGGAGGTCAAGCTTAAGATGGGCTTTCAATTGGGTGAAGACCACGACAGTGGCATGAATGAGATGAATCTCATTCCTCTGATCGACATTATGTTGGTATTGATGATTATCTTTTTAGTCACAGCAACGGTTGCTAACCCATCAATTCCATTAGCTTTACCAAAAACGACCGCTGACATTGTAGACCCACCACCAAAAGCAATCACCATCAGTATTAATGAAAAAGGTGAAGTGGCATGGGATGCTCAAATTATTAGTTTGGATGAGTTACAGACGCGTTTCCAAGAAGCAGCAAAAGCAGAAACAAAACCGACAGTACAGTTACGTGCTGATAAAGAATCAAAATACGATACAGTAGCGCAAGTCATGTCGCGGGCGAGTGAAGCAGGGCTGAGTGATATTGCATTTGTGAGTGAAAACTAAAATTTGTTTCATAAAAAAAGCAACTCAGTGAGTTGCTTTTTTTATGCTTACTCTGTTTTGAGTAGTTCGAGATATTTTGAACGCAATTTTGACAGTTTTGGTGGGATGCTAAAATTGCAGTAACCTTGTGATGGATTACGGGCATAAAAATTTTGATGGTATTCTTCAGCAGGGTAAAATGTTGGTGCTGGGCTAAGTTCAGTTACGATATTGAGACCATCATTTTCTAAATCTTGAATAATTTTCTCCGCTTGCTGCTTTTGTTCATCATTAAAATAATAGACAACAGAACGGTATTGGGTGCCAACATCATTACCTTGACGATTTAAAGTAGTTGGATCATGGGTGGTAAAGAAAACATTTAGGAGTTGAGTATAATTGATTTGCTGTTCATCAAAGTCAATCAATACAACTTCTGCATGTTGAGTATTACCTTGGCAAACTTGATCATAACTTGGATTGTGAACGATACCACCTGCATACCCACTCACAACTTTTTCGACGCCTTTTAGTTGTAGAAAAACAGCTTCTACACACCAAAAGCAACCTCCACCGAATAATGCTTGTTGCATAAATTTTCCCAATTTTTAATTCTAAGAATACTAATAAAGTATACGAAGTCACTGAAAAGTAAAAGCCCATCATCAATCAGAGATTTAGCTTTTTATGTCACAAAATCAAATCACTGATTCAGTATCCCTTATAAATTTCATAAAAATTCACCTAAGCCTGAGCATATTTTCCTATGTATTCATGATGTGGCATTTCTATCCACGATCTTGCAATAATTTGCGAGGATGATTGTGGATTCGCGATCATCAAGTGAATGCATACATCTTGATTGATTTAAATCAATCAAAATGGACTATAGAAGGAGATTCAGTATTGTTTTGTTAAAAAGCGAAATGGACTAATTTGCTTTTGGTAATCCATGTCGAATGATTTTCGAAAAATATTCACTGGATTGATCTGGTTGTTGTTCATATTTTTCAGCACGTGTATTGATCCATGCCAATTGATACCATTCTTTCATACTATAATTTTGATTAAGTGCTTGTAGATCAAAAAGATAATTGGGCAAATAGCCTGAAGCCAGTAAACGATAATCTTTAGGTAAAGTTTGTGGGTTGATCGCTTGGATCATGTCAAAAACGAGTGTTGTACAGTTGCTTGTGAGCGTGTTGTACCATTTTGCTTCAGCACGTAACTCATCTGCTTTATGTAGATATTCGATAAATAGCGCTTTACGTTCAGTCTGAGGCATTCTTATTGGAAATAAATAAACTTGTTCATGACGAATATTACTTCGCGTATAAATCAAATCTTTTTCATCAGAAGCCACTAAACTGAGTTCATATTTACGGAAGAAGCCACCAATCGCGGAAAATTCTTCTCCTTTTTCTTTGCGAATCTCGATAGAAAAAACCAAAGGTTTTTGATCTGAGAAATCGAAACTCACTAACGTATGCGCGATTTGAGGTCCCATCCAGTAGGATGTGATGACATTGACGCCTGTAATTTTATCTAGGTCAATTGTACGATTTTCCCAGCGAATGTCATAAGTGCCGTCTTTATGCCAATTAAAATTACGCACATTATGCAGCTGTACTAGATTGCCTTGCTTTTGGTAAGTAAGCTGCTCAGCGACTTCAGGATTCCAGTCACGATCTTGTCGAGCCTCTAATGAAAAATACCAGACCAGTGAACAGGCGAAGGCAACACAGTAAATTAAAATATCAGTACGGCGACTAAAAATATGCCCACTGACATAAACACCAAGTAGGCTAAGTGCAAACAGTGCCCAAAGAATGATAATGATTCGGCTAAAGATAGTTCCAAAAGGATGTTGAATCCAGAATGCCAGACATAACCAAATACTTGAGAGGATCACAAATAAGGCAAAAAAACTGTGTAATAGCCCAATGCCTAGCGCCAGTAAAAACTCACGTGATCCAATATTATGCATGATGACGCGCGATCCATTTTTTATTTTTGGTAGGTCGCAAACTCGAAAGCAATATTTGATTTTTCATCAATGTGTTGTTCTGAGTTTACTTTGCGAAAATCCTCAGAGATTTTTGGGTAATGTGCATCACCTTGTACATCTAAATCAACATGGGTTAATTCAAGACGATCAGCAATTGCGAGGGTTTGAGTAAAAATCTCTCCACCCCCAATAATAAATAAAGATGCTTTTTCAGCGTGTTGTAGGTCTGTAAGTGCATGTGTCAAAGCATCTTCAATGCTATGTGCTACTTTAACGCCCTCAAATTGCCATTCAACATCACGCGTGATGACCCAATTCACACGATTTGGAAGTGCGCGTCCCATTGACTCTAAGGTTTTACGCCCCATCAGGACAACACCGCCTTGGGTAATCGCTTTAAAGTGTTTAAGATCAGCTGAGATATGCCAGGGTAAAGCATTGCCCTTGCCAATACAGTTGTTTTTATCCATTGCGACTACGTGGACAACTTCTATACCTTGCCATGCCATTTTATATTCTCTCTGATCGATTTAAACTGCGACGGGTGCTTTAATAGCAGGGTGTGACTCATAGCCAATAATTTCAATATCCTCAAATTTGAAGTCAAAAATATCAGTGATCTCAGGATTGAGTTTTAATTGACACAACGGTAGCGGCTCACGCGTAAGCTGCAATTGTGCTTGCTCAAAATGATTGGCATATAGATGTGTGTCGCCACCTGTCCAGACAAAGTCACCAACGTCTAAACCGCATACCTGTGCAATCATGTGTGTAAGCAGGGCATAGCTGGCAATATTAAATGGCACACCTAAGAAATTTATACCCCCAATCTTATGCACAATATGCTTCCTTTGTTGGTGGTTAGTATAAAAACTTGACTGTGCATTTTGTATTTTGCACAGTTAGGAACCTTAACCATCAACTAGAAAATGTAAATTAAATTTTAACCTTAGTTCTAGGTGTCACTTAATAAACTATCTTCTAAAAAACTAATTATAGATAAACCTAACGCATTTAGCCAATCATTCAGCTCTAGTACATCTAATCTTCTGTCAAAATTTTCTACTTTTGCTATGTAAGATTGAGGTTTCTTTAAAGACGAAGCTAGTTCTACCTGAGTTATTTTTTTTGACTCACGTATAGCAATAAGGTCATGTATCAACTTTCTGTATCTAGGATCGTGTATTGAGCTCATAGCTCAAGATGTTGTACTATTATGTTTAATATCCCAAAATGGGATATTTTTATATTATAGTGGTATACTTTTTATGTGTTTAACTCAATCTCTTAATGAATGTTTCGTTGAATTCTTGACAAATACAAGCTTTAGATCAGAAGAATTCAAAGATGTTAGGAAGATGTTTGTTAATGCCTATCCAGAATTTAGATCGAACTGTTTTTATCATAAAACGTATCAGATATTTAGACGTCTACAAAAAAGTGGATATATTGAATTAGATAGTTGGTAATCCTCCCATAAATAACCGAAGTTAAAAGTAGAGGTTAAGCAGCCATTAGAGGTGGCTTTCCTTTGTTAGCTTGATGT